>JAFGQO010000155.1 GCA_016935615.1 Bacteroidales bacterium | reverse complement strand
TCTTTGTGGCAAATTTTCCAAACACCTCATTATTTAATGAATAGCAAATTCAATAATTAAACAAGTAATCCACCTGCGTTAAACTAAGGCGGGCAAGCCAGCAACCAGCACCTAGCAACAAGTACCTAACAACCCAAACTCTAAACTCTAAACTTCCCACTCTCTCAATCAACCGACACTTCAAACTAATGTAATACAATTTTTTTGATCAATTCTTCCCCGACTTCTTCATTAATCCTTCTGATGACAGACTCGCGCATCATCAGCAGTTCATTGCGCAATACCGAAGAATTCAGATAAACATACAAAACGTTTTTTTTAATATATATCTTCTTTGTAAGCGATGCAGCATTTTTTCCTAAAATCTCTTCCCAGATCTTTTCCAGTCTCGATTCCTTTAACTTACGTCCCATACTCATAGAGTCGATATACTCACGCAAAACCTCACCTATCTGTCTTGTATTCGTTCTTTTCATCTGTATTTAATGCATTTCTTTAACAGTACCCCTGGTAACTACGAACAATTTATAGTTATTTCCCAGTTCATCAAGCAAAGCTTTCATCCTATCCATATTCGTATGTGTTATAAAGATCTGACCAAATGATTCATCGGCAACAAGCTTTAATATCTCTTTTACACGGTGTGCGTCAAATTTATCAAAAACATCATCAAGAAGAAGTATCGGCAAAATCTTATTGACCTGTTTCAGAAATTCAAACTGAGCCATTTTTAAAGAAACAAGATAGGTTTTCTGCTGACCCTGGGAACCAATTTTCCTGATGGACGTTCCATTGAGGTTTAACACCAGATCATCTTTATGAATACCTACACTTGTAAACTGCACTGCCAGGTCTCTTTCTCTTGAGTTCTTTAACTGTTCGGCAAAATTTTCTGAATTGAGTTGAGAAAGATATACCAATTCAACAGATTCTTCTCCACCTGATATTGCCAAATAATATTTGTGAAATACGGGAATAAAGTCGTGAATAAACTGCTTCCTTTGCAAAAAGATCGCATTGCCCAATCCAATCAATTGTTCATCAAATACATCGAGAAGGTCAAATTGAGATCTCCCTCTTTGCATATCTTTGAGCAGCTTATTTCTCTGTGCCAAAACCTTATTGTAATTTATTGTATCGTTAAGGTAAGGTTTGTTATATTGGGATATTACACTGTTTATAAACTTTCTTCTCTCTTCGCTTCCGTCCAGAATAAGCTGGATATCTGCCGGAGAAACCATTACAACAGGAAATAAGCCAATATGATCGCTCAGTTTACCGTACTCTTTTTTATTTCTTCGGAATTTTTTCTTGTTATACTTCAATCCGCAATAGATTTCTTCCGTTTTGTTTTTTCTGGAAAAATTTGCCTTTAAAATCATATATTCAGCTCCTGTGTATATCGAAAACTGATCGGTTGAATTAAAATAACTTTTGCACATGCAGAGGTAAAAGATAGCATCCAGAATATTTGTTTTACCTGCACCATTGTCACCAACAAAACAGTTTAACTTGGGATGAAATTCCAGAGAAGCTTCACTATAATTCTTAAAATTCACTATAGACAAATCCTGAATGTGCATGAGCATAAAATAAAGAAATAAACAGGACAAAAGTAAAGATTAACTGCCAATAGCACCATGGATTGTTCAGTTTATGTTATTTTCCGGCTGCGATCCGTAATCACTGACCTTGACAACGGGAGATACCCTGCCTGATCAATAACAGGTCATGCAGGTGATTTTGCAGATCAATATTTTTTACCCAAAATGATGATGGTTTCATTGAAAATAAATTACTTTTGCATCCTGTTTCAAATAGCATAATATTAAAAACAATGAGCAAAAAGAAAACTGATCATAGTGAATCTGGTTTTGAGACGGTCGAGCATGCGTTAACAAAAACCGAACAATATATTGAAGAAAACAAGAAGAGCTTATCAATTATTGTTGCTGTGATCCTGGGAATTGTTGGTATTTACCTTGGATACAATAAATTTGTACTTGCACCGAAGGAAAATGAAGCACAGGCACAGATTTTCAGAGCTGAACAATACTTTGAAAAAGATTCTTTCCTCCTTGCACTTGAAGGGGACGGTGATGCCTATGGTTTTATTGATATTATTGATGAATATGGAATAACAAACACAGCAAATCTTGCTCATTATTATGCCGGCATCTGTTATCTTAGACTTGGTGAATACGAAGAGGCGATTGAACAACTTAAAAAATTTGATTCGAATGATAAACTGGTATCTTTGATCGCTATGGGAGCCATAGGCGATGCCTATGTTGAACTGGATGATTATGATGAGGCCATTTCTTTTTATGAGGAAGCAACAGGTAAGAATAAAAATGAATTTATCACGGCTCTGTATCTTAAAAAACTTGGATTGGTTTATGAAGAAACAGAAAACTATAAGAAAGCACTGACGGCTTATGAAAAAATTAAAAAAGAGTTTCCTGACTCAGAAGAGGCAAGAGATATTGACAAGTATATACAGGCTGTGAAAATGAGATTATAAGACAAATTAAATATCCGTCGGATGAAAAGTATCAATTGTCCACCCGGATATTGATACTTTTTTTTAATACATTGAGTTATGGCTACAGCATTAAAAAACCTGTCTGAATATGATCCTGCCAAAGTGCCTGCTGCAAAAAATATGCGTTTTGCCATTGTTGTTTCAGAATGGAATTCAGGCATCACATTTTCTCTCCTTGAAGGAGCTTACAATACGCTGATAAAGCACGGAGCCGATCCTGATCATATCCGTGTGAATTATGTCCCGGGAAGTTTTGAATTAACTGCCGGTGCCACTGCCCTTGCTGAGACAAAATCATATGATGCTGTGATATGTATAGGGTGTGTGATACAGGGAGAGACCCCTCATTTTGATTACATCTGTCAGGGAATAACCTATGGATTAACACAGCTTAATATTGAATATAAAATCCCCTTTGTGTTTTGCATACTTACTACAAATACTTTACAACAGGCAAAAGACAGATCAGGAGGTAAGCATGGAAATAAAGGTGACGAAGCTGCAGTTACTGCAATAAAAATGGTTGCTCTCAAACAGAATATATAATTAAGTATTCATTTTAAGATATTTACGGATCATCAGATTCCGGATCAGAAATTATGGCTAAAGTTGTTGTTGGCATATCAGGTGGAGTTGATTCAAGTGTTGCGGCATATCTTCTGAAAGAACAGGGGTATGAGGTGATCGGTTTATTTATGATCAACTGGCATGATACAACAGGTATCCTGGAAGGTGACTGCCCCTGGCATGACGACCTGATCTTTGCAGAACTGGTATGTAAAAAATTAGAGATCCCTTTGCATACGATTGACTTTAGCGATCAATACCGCCATCGTGTGGTTGACTATATGTTCAAAGAATACCAGCATGGCAGAACACCAAATCCTGATGTACTTTGTAACCGCGAAGTCAAATTCGATCTGTTTCTTGAAAAGGCAAAAGAACTTCAGGCTGATTTTATTGCAACAGGGCATTACTGCCGAAAAGAGATTATACAAATTAATGGAATGGATCACTATCGGTTATTAAGCGGTTCAGATCCCGATAAAGATCAAAGCTATTTTCTTTGCCAGCTAAACCAGAAGCAACTTGCCCCCATTCTTTTTCCAATAGGGCACATGTTAAAATCCGATGTCAGGAAAATTGCATCCAGGCAACAATTTGCCACGGCAAAAAGAAAAGATTCACAAGGTATTTGTTTTGTCGGAAAAGTGAATCTTCCTGAGTTTCTTCAGCAAAAACTGAAAGTCAGAGAGGGGACTATTGCAGAGATCCCTAAAGATATTTCCATCCCGAATAAAAAACCTTCACCTGGCAAAGATATTTCTCCGGGTGAACTGATAGAATTAAGCAAACCTCTTCCGTTTAAAAACCTGGATCATAAAATCATCGGAAAGCATGCCGGAGCACATTTTTATACTGTCGGGCAACGCAAAGGATTAAATATAGGCGGCAAGAAAGAACCGCTTTTTGTATTATCAACCGATACCGATAACAACATACTTTATGTCGGCCAGGGACATGATCATCCCTGCTTAAACCGGTATGCATTGCGAATTCAAAGATCAGATGTGCATTGGATCAGAGAAGATATGAAAATGTTAACCGGTGAAAAAAGAGATTATCTTGTAAGAATACGTTATCGGCAACCCCTTCAGAAAGCCACGCTTTATATGCAGGATAACAACATGTATATCGTATTTGCAAAAGCTCAGAGAGGGATTACTCCGGGACAGTTTGCTGCCTGGTACAACAAGGAGGAGCTTCTGGGATCGGGAGTTATTGTCTGATCCAATGGAAGTTATGACAGGAAGCCACCGGACTCCGCTACATTCGTAAACGCATATTTGCTTTTTATAAGATCCATTCACGAACGTTATCCGTCAGCTAAGGTATGCCTCCTTAATAGTCCGGTGTTTGATGGTGAATCGCGGAAAAAGCTTGATTCATGGCTCGAATTCATTACCAGACAGGCAAATGCTGAACTGGCCGGGAATAGCATTGCATACTATACTTTTAAAAAAGTATACAATTCCGGATGTACAGGTCATCCGAGCATTGATGACCATGAAGGTATTGCAAATGAACTCATACCGTTTTACAGAAGTATAACGGGCTGGTAGATCAATCCAAAAGTATTTGGATCAATTGTATTATCCAATACGATAAAAAACATACTGTTTGGAGGAAAACAGGAAAGGTATTATTTCTCCTCTTTTACATGCAATCCACATTCATTATGTTCGGGATCTTCCCACCACCATCGCCCGGAACGAAAATCTCCGTCAGGTTTGACTGCCCTGGTACACGGCTGACAGCCAATACTGGGAAATCCTTTATCGTGCAGGGTATTATAGGGTACATCAAATTTTTTTATGTATTTCCAAACATCTTTTTCTGTCCAATGCAAAAGAGGATTGACCTTAATAACCTGATAAGCATCCTCCCACTCAACCAGTTTTGTATTGAAGCGTTGTAAAGACTGATCTTTTCTTAAACCAGTTACCCAGACATCATTTCCCGGCAATGCTCTTTTCAAAGGTTCAATTTTTCTTATATTACAACATAACTTCCTGTTTTCGATACTTTCATAGAACAAATTGATCCCCTTGCTATTTACCATTTCCTCAACTTTTTCCCTGTCGGGAAAATAAACCCGGATCCGGATCCCGTATTTTTTATTTGTTTTTTCAATGAGTTCATAGGTTTCAGGAAACAACCGGCCGGTATCAAGCGTGAAAACAGAAATACCCCTGTTGATCTTAAGGATCATGTCAGTAAGAACCTGGTCTTCTGCACCCATGCTCGATCCTAATATTACCTTATCAGAATAGTTGGTTAAAAAGTAATGCAATATCTCCTCTGCACTTTTACCCTGAAGTTTTTCATTCAGTTCTTCAACACTTTCTTTCATCTATACATGGTATTATTGAGTTTTCAACTTCTTCCTGAGAGTATAGCTTAGAACAAATTATACTTAAATACCTTCAAACGAACTTCCAGTATACTTATTTATTGCCTGATCAATATTATTTCTCTTCTGCAAAAGTAGTACTATTTGCTGTTTATTAAGAAACCTCTGAACACCCGAAATGTTTAGAAGGAATTGATAATCTGCCGAAATTCCCCGGTTTTTTCGTATTGAGCAATGCGATCAGCACGACCAAATTCCAGCCAGATGTTTTCATCGTGTCTGAATCCCAGTATTTTATGAGTTTCCATCAATCGCAAATACAAATCTATAATTGAAAATGCACCTTTTTCTGTTATCAGTTGAAATATTTCAGGTTGAATGATCTGTATTACACTAAAACCTAAGGCATATTTGGCTTCAGTCTGCCATTTCCCAACAATTTCACCTGTTCTGTTATCTCGCCAGCCGCAAAGTTTCATGTTCTCATCAAACAACAATGATCTTGTTGTATTTCTGTCTTTAACTGCCAGAGTCACAAGCGGCTTTTGTTCAAAATGAAATTTTATCATCCGGGTTAAATCCAGATCAGTAAGCACATCAACACCCATCATAAGAAAAGGTTCCGTCCCATCCAGAAAAGCAGAAGCATGAACTATAGCACCGCCTGTATCCATGAGCTTATTTCTTTCATCAGAAAACAAAATATTGATACCGAACTGGTCATTTTTATGCACGTATTCAATGATCTGGCCGGCAAAATGATGAATGTTGATAATGATTTCCTGAACACCAAATTTCTTCAGATAACTTATCGCAAGCTCCAGCATGGTATAGCCACCAACTTCAATCAATGCCTTGGGTGTTTCATTTGTCAGAGGTTTTAATCGCGAGCCAACTCCTGCAGCGAGTATTATTGCCTTCATAAAGAGATTTACTTTTTTCGAGTTTGTACAAATACTTTTTTGGGTACTTCCCGCAAATAATTTTTACAACAGAACTTTCCTTCTTTTGCTCATGATGTTTTCTTATTGGCTTTATCCTTTATGCACATTGTTTTTACCATCACCTGCCTCTGAAAGTTCGTAATGATTTAATTTTAATTTTATCTTATAATATTTCAGCATGTATTGGAACAAATACTCCGCAGCATAAACCGAACGATGTTGTCCTCCCGTACATCCAAAACTCACCATCAAATGCTCAAACTCCCGGTTCTTATATTCGTCAACGGTTGCAGCAACAATATAATTTACATGATCCAGAAAGATTGACATCTCTTTTTTCTCTTTGAAAAAGCTGATGACTTCTTTGTCTTTCCCGGTTAAACCCTTAAACTCCTCATACTTGGCCGGATTAGGTAAAGCCCTGCAATCAAAAACAAAGCCACCACCATTTCCGGTGAAATCCTCCGGAATATTTTTTCTGTATGAAAAGCTGTTTATGGTCAAAGTGAGTTTCCCAGGGATCAGTTCCGGAATCCGAAGTGAGATATTCTGAATTATCTTTCGCAAAACACCTTTTAAATAAGGGATTTCAATACCAAATTCAAAATGATCAAGTACCCATTCCATATTTTTTATTGCCTGGGGAACACTTTCAAGGAAAAATGACTTTCTCTCAAAATATCCCCTGTATCCATAGGCACCAAATGCCTGTAATATTCTAATAAGAACAAAAGCAGGGTAATACTTGAGAAAAACATCTTTATTGAAAAACGGCTGATGGCAATACACGCTTAAATAATAGTCAAGCAATTCATGGCGTTCTTCCGGTGTAAGAGATACTTTTGCCTCGAAAAGCAGGGATGCAAGGTCATATTGCAGAGCTCCTTTTCTTCCTCCCTGATAATCAATAAAATATACATCATTCTTGAATATCATGATATTTCTTGACTGAAAATCACGAAACAAGAAAAAGTCGGCAGGAGCTTCCATTAAAAAATCTGCCAGTTTTTTGAAATCATCCTCCAGTTTTTGTTCATGAAAAGTAATATAAGCGAGTTTAAGAAAGTAATATTTGAAATAATTCAAATCCCATAAAATAGACTGTTTATCAAATGCGCATCGGGGATAGCATATCGAAAAATCAAAATTGCATGCAGAATTGTACTGGATCAAAGGCATTTGATCAATTACCTTTTTGTACCATCGGATGTAATCGGAATCGCGATTTTTCCTGTATTCTTCTACCAGATCATACAATTTCGTATCACCCAGATCCTCCAGAATATAAATACCTTTGTCCAGATCTGAAGCATATACCTTGGGAACATTTACATTCGCTTCTTTCAGTTTTTCAGTTACATATAAAAATGCCCTGTTTTCATCCGGGTCAGGATTATACGCTCCAACTACAGAACTATCTGTTCCGGTCATTCTATAGTATTTTCTGTTTGATGCTGATAAAGGCAGAGGAAATACTTCCGAGGGCAACATTGAGAAAAGTTGTCTGAATAATTTCTGCAGATCCTGGTAATGTTGATACATCTCAGTAAAATTTATATTTGTTTTTCAACCAATGTGAAAATCGTCTGCAAAGCTTCGTCAACATGTTGTTTTTCAGTATTTGTCTGCGCACACACAAACCGAAGGACAAATTTACCATTCACAATTGTATGAGACATATATGCCTTTCCTGATACATTAATACTCTCAAGTAATTCAGCATTCTTCTTATTCAATTCCTCAAGCGACGATGAAAATTCATTTTTAATACTAAAGCTTACTACTGCCAGATTCCTTGGAACGACAAGTTCAAACCAGGCACTGCCACTGATCTTTTTCTCAAAATATTCTGCAAGCTGAATATGCTTTCTGATCTTCTCCTGTATGCCTCTCATTCCAAAATTGCGAATTACAAACCATAATTTCAATGCCCTGAAACGGCGTCCTAACTGAATGCCCCAGTTGCTGAAATCAGTAACTTCATGATCTGAGTCAGTCTGAAGGTAATGAGGAACAAGACGAAAAGTTTTTTGAAGATGTTTTGAGTCGCGCACAAAAAATGTTGAACAGTCAAAATTTGTGAACATCCATTTATGAGGATTTAAAACAATGCTGTCAACATCCTTTAACCCGGATATTTCCTTTCTGAATTCAGGCAAGATCAATGCTGTTCCTGCAAAAGCAGCATCTATATGAAGCCAGATATTGTATTTCTTTGCAATTTGGGTCAGTTTTTTGATGGGATCAATGGCGCATGTGCCTGTGGTACCCAATGCACCTACTATACATGCAGGTTTGAAATCCTTCAACAGATCTTCATGGATTGCCTTTTCCAGATCACCGGCAATCATCCTGCATTCGTCATCGACCTGTATTTTCACAAGGTTTTCACTGCCTATTCCTGCAATACGCACAGCCTTTTCAACGGAAGAATGAGCCTCATCAGAGCAATATACTCTGATCTTTTCAAAAGATAATCCCTTAGTATTCGATTGAAAATCAGTTATTTTTTCCCTGGCTGCCAAAACAGCACATAAGGTAGCTACGGAAGCTGTATCCTGTATAACTCCTGAGAATGTATCAGGAAGTCCGATCATTTTTCTCAGCCAGTCTGTAACAACTTCTTCGAGTTCAGTAGCGGCAGGAGATGTTATCCATTTCATACCCTGAACACCAAGAGCAGCAGTAAGAAATTCTGCAAATACCGAGGGTATGCTCGCATTGGCCGGGAAGTAGGCAAAATATCTTGGACTTTGCCAATGTGTAATTCCCGGAATTATTTTTTCCTGAAAATCGCTAAAAATATGATCAAATGGTTCTGCTTTTTCAGGCACCTGAGTTGCTATCATTTTTTTTATCTCACCATACTTCACCTCAGATCGAACAGGAAAATTTTCAACATCTGCAAAATAATCTGCAATCCAATTGATAATTTGTATCGCATTCTCTTTAAACTCTTCTTTATTAAACATTTAAACCGGTAAATTATTTAACTTTCTGATGCAATAAATGCAAATGAAAGCTGTGTTTATAACAAGCCTGTTTTGCAATTATAAAATGATTTAATAAATTTAGTTGAAACAGACCAAAGAAAGACTATGAAGTTACAGATTTATACCTCAAAAGAGTTAAATTTTGTAGAATTAAATTATACAGGAGG
>JAFGQO010000154.1 GCA_016935615.1 Bacteroidales bacterium | reverse complement strand
GCCATACCTGAATATGCCTGCAGTCCTGCAGAGATAACCCTGTTCTCTACTCCCGGAAATATGAATTATTATTGGGATTTTGATGATGGCGTAACAACATCCACAAATACTTTCGATGTAAATCATATGTTTCAGACAGAAGGTGAGGCAGATGAAGTATTCGATGTGAAAGTAATTACCGAATCGTCATTGCATTGCATCGATTCGGCATTTTTAACGTTAAATATTTATGCAAGTCCTGAGGCTGATTTTGCTATTGTTCCTCCCAGCGACACCTTCCCGAATAACAATTTTGAGCTGACTAATCTTACGGAAGGCAGCAGATGGGATTATCGGTGGAATCTTGGTGACGGAGAAAGAATCCTTGATGTTCGAGATCCAGGTATTGTTGAATATGAATCGCCGGGCAACTATACAGTAAGTTTAACAGTTTCCAGTGAACATTGTGCTGATAGTGTGAACAGAACCCTTTACCTGCATCCGGCCGTTCCCCGGGCAAAATTTGCCGGTCCTGAACCAGGTTGCATGCCTCATACCATTACATTGATAAACAATTCACAATATGCCGAAGAATTTTACTGGGAATTCGGTGACGGAAGCATATCAACAGCAGCAGAGCCTACTTACACGTATTACCAGGCCGGCATATACAAAATCAAACTCACGGTTAAGGGTCCGGGAGGCGAAGATTCTTACAGCGATACAGCAAGAGTATACATAATGCCCAATGCATTCTTTGATCTTGCACCAAGATATGTTTATGTGAATGATGAGCCGGTAAACTTTTTTAACCTTTCTGATAATGGAGATATATATGAATGGGATTTCGGCGACGGGACAACATCGGTTGAATTCAGCCCAAAACATGTTTACAGGGAGGAAGGAACTTATGATATTACCCTGATGGTAACAACCGACAACAACTGTATTGATCTTTATGTAATGGAAAATGCCGTTTTTGTTGAGCCATCAGGTAAGATTGAATATCCGAATGCTTTCAGACCAAATTCACCTCTTGAAGAAAACAGGGTTTTCCTGCCGGGTATCATTGATCATGTGGCAGAATATCATCTGCTGATATTCAACAGGTGGGGTGAAATGGTATTTGAAAGTCATCACCAGGATATAGGCTGGGATGGAACATATAACGGCAAACCGGCTAAACAGGATGTCTACATCTGGAAAGTGAAGGGCACCTATTCAGATGGTAAAGGATTTACTAAAACGGGCGATGTAACCCTTATGTATTAACAATTGAAACAATTTGTTTTACTAACTACTAACTAATGGTTAACTGCAAAATATGCGGTTAGAATAAAGAGAGCAGCAATGCTGCCAATACAACAGGGCATGAAAAGATGGGTATTTATATTGTGGTTGATTTTTATTGCTACACTTTGCATGAGCCAGGACCCCCAGTTCTCCAGGTTCTATTCCAATGCATTGTATATGGCTCCTTCCTTTGCAGGCAGCACCGGTCAGAACAGGTTTGCATTGAATTACCGCAATCAATGGCCATCTGTAGACCGTGGTTATGAAACCTATACTGCTTCTTTTGATCATTATTTTTCCAAACTTAACAGCGGAACCGGCATTCTGTTCATGCATGATGTTGCCGGTTCGGGTAATCTGAGCACCACGAATTTATCTCTCTTATATACTTATGATTTCCGTATCAAAAATACCATTCATGTCCGTCCCGGAATGTCATTTTCTTATACCCAGAGAAGCATTGATTTTGAAAAACTTGTGTGGCGCGATCAAATGTCCCCGGGAGGCAATTCACCTACAACCGGCGAAGTCGTTTCATACGAGAAAACAGGGGATCTCGATTTTGCAGTATCCGGATTAATTTATGGAGAATGTTTTTGGATAGGCTCAACCATAGATCATTTATTGCATCCGAATCAATCTTTGTACGAAGAAGAGTATTCAGATGACAATAAAGCTTTATTACCAACAAAAGTACAGGTTTTTGGGGGTATGCGCATTGTAATAAAAGAAACTCTGTTACGACCTACACCAACTGTTCTTCAGCTGGCATTCCTGTATAAGAACCAGGCAGAATACAATCAGCTGGATCTTGGTTTTTACTGGAATTACGAACCGTTGGTACTTGGCGTCTGGTATCGTGGAATACCAATCATCAAAGACAACAGCATCAATGATGCGGTAGTGTTCCTTGTAGGTTTCAAGACCAGAAGATACAATATCGGTTACAGTTATGACTTCACAACTTCAAAACTCATCACCTCATCAGGGGGTGCACATGAAATATCACTCTCTTTTACATTCAGCAAACCCAATAAGCGAAAACGCATTAAGAAAATGGTTCCCTGCCCGGATGTATAACAATACGAATAGTGTTGTTATTCTATGGATTTGGTACTTCCTGAACCGACAGACTCCGCATCTACTAATGGATTTCCCTTGTAATACACATCCCCGCTACCAACTATATTAGTTTCCAGTTTATCCGTTACCCAGATCTTTGCCGAACCTGATCCGGCAATATTTACTTCAGCTTCGCTGGTTTTCAGATTTTCAGCTTTTACATCTCCCGAACCGGCAATATTCAATTCGATTTCCTCCTCAGCCTCGCCTCCCACATAAATATCTCCTGAACCGGCAACATTTACTTCAAGTTCTTTACAAATCAGTTCTTCACACTGAATATTGCCACTGCCACTCAAATGCAGTTCCAGTTGTTCTGTTTTGAGTGCCGATTTAACTACAGCATCCCCTGATCCCGCAACAGATAGTTCACTCAATTCTTTTATGCTGACATAAACTTTGATGTCCCCCAATCCTGAAGAACTACCTTTTGCGTAAATTTTAAGATGATCTCCTTCAACTTTTGTAATGATCTTATTCAAATCTTCCTGGTCACCTTCAAGCACTAAACTCACTTTATCGGCCTGAACAATTTCAAGGCTTCCCGGCAGGGAATAGCTTATTTGAGTGAAATCTGTTATAGCTCTGTTTTCTTTCTCGGCAAGAACTGTACAATTTATCATAAATAAGGTGACACTCAATAAACCGAAAGTCTTTTGAACTTTTGCAAATACTGTTTTTGTTTTCATGGGTATGATATTTTAAATTAAGAAATTCATTTTTGATATTTTAATGGCGAAGGATTAATGTTTTTTACAAGT
>JAFGQO010000153.1 GCA_016935615.1 Bacteroidales bacterium | reverse complement strand
AGACTGCCGGGGCGAGAAGCCTCCTCCTTCACTTCGTTTCTGCGGATAAATGTGCCGGTGTTGTTTTTGTACCGAGAATCAATCCTGCCTGAAATTTGTTATAAACTATGAAAAAAAGTGATATAAATCATCATAACATAGCAATCCATATCATCACGCTATACTTGATTTCATGCAGACTTATGTATTAGTTTTAGCCTATAAAAAATAATCTCATCTGCTCATGGAAACATTAGTAAAGACTTCCGCAAAGAAACTTGAAAGAAATGCATGTTTATCAAGTGATGAACTGCAGAACATGGGTGTATTTCCGACAAATCTTCAATGTTTCACTTATTACAATTATGTTCTGTACCAGAAAGGTAACAAAAGAATTATTTTAAAACCTTTACCTTATAATTTATTTAAAGTTATCAGAACTTACGAATTTCTGCCGGCATAAACATCTTATTCCATATTATCGTTAGTAATAATTCTGATAGTGAATTATTACTTTTCTTTGCGTTATTATGAACAGACAAGGAAAAAAAATTGCATTATACAACCGTATTTATAAGCAATTGCAGGAGATGTTATCAGATAATCCTGATGTAATTTCCAGGCTTGCTACAATCAATGCAATTCTCTATCACAAAATTCCATATTTTTTTTGGGTCGGATTTTACATCCTTCATGAAGACAATTTGTATGTTGGTCCCTACCAGGGACCGTTAGCCTGTCAGGTATTGCCTTATCATAAGGGTATGTGCTGGAAATGTGTGACCGGGAAAAAAACCATTATAGTTGATAATGTACATGAAATGAAAGATCATATTGCCTGTGATGCACGATCAAAATCAGAAATTGTAGTTCCGGTTTTTGATGAATATAAAAACGTTATTGCTGTATTGGACGTGGATAGTGATTCACCTCAGGCATTTGATAATCAGGATGATAAAGGATTAACTCAAATCACTGAACTGATCCGATGGTAAAACCAAATCATCATTCCTTATATGCTGAATTGACTTTTGAAGTAAAACTATTCAGTAATTCCGTAATTTTTTTAACAGAATACGGTTTTGTTAACAATTGACTGAATCCGACATCCTTAAAATCATCAAAGAAAATTTTAGGGTTATGTGCCGTGAGTGCAACAACTGTTGTATAACATTTGGGTTTGTCCAGTTCTTCCCTGATATATTTTGTTGCTTCTATGCCATTCATTACAGGCATTTCTATATCCATTAAAACAATATCAATATCATTGTTTAATACTGCTTCAATGGCTTCTTTCCCATTTTCAACCGTAATATATTCATGACCCAAATCTTCAATGATTTCAGATAACAGCAAGCGATTTGTAAAAATATCATCAGCAATAACGACTTTTAATACAGACATAATAGTATTTGTATTAATTATTAACCCAATTCACTTAGAGTTTTTACAATCTTCAAACTATTAATCTTCACAAATGAACCATCAAGATCAATGATTTTATCATTTTTAAACTCTGCCAGAGTTCGTATAAAACTTTCTTTTGTAGTGCCTGCTAACTCGGCTAACTCTCTTCTTGTAAACGGAAATTCGAATTCTTCACTATTATAGATAACTTCCGAGAAATATAAAATTACATCAGCAATTCTGCCAGGCAATTGCTTATGAGACTGACTCATTAACCTGTCGAAAATAAACAGACCATCGCGGGAAATTGTTTTAATAATCATCGCCGCAAACTCCCCATTGGAACTCAGTATTTTATTAAAAATAGTAATATCAACAAAACAGATCTGGGCAGGTTGAATGGCAGAAGCAGAATAATGATGTGTATCTCCTCCATAAATAGAAAGCAATCCGAGAAAATCATTGGGAACCGATACTTTGAGAATTATAAATTTGCCATTACGTCCTTCCTTAAATATTTTTACCATCCCCGATTTAATGAACATAATGTGAGATGTCCGGGTATTTTGCCTGAATATTATTTCTTTCTTATTAAAATTAACGATATTGCTGTTTTCCAGAACACCCTGTATTTCGTCTTCACTCAACAAATCCCCGTATGGAATAACAGATTCTCTTTCTGCAATATTCGAATTATCCATTACCAATGAATTCGGTTTATCATTAAATATAGCATAAAAAGTTCATGAATTGAAATGATTTTAAAAAAAAGATGAGATAAATCACTCTTCCGAATGATATTTTACCAACTCAACATTATTTCATTTTTTTTAAATATATTTAATAGCAAAAATTCATAAACTATAAAAGCTATATTGTTAATTCGTTATTTTTTATTAGCTTTAAGATTAAAGAATCCGAAATGGAAGAACACAAAGATTATAAAATCATGGTTGTTGATGACTCTACAACTAATGTTGTGTTACTTGAAGCGATTTTGGATGAAAAAGGTTACAGGATTGAAACAGCACTCAATGCAAGTGAGGCATACGCTTTAATTGAAAAAGAAATACCTGATTTGATCTTGCTGGATCTCCTTATGCCCAAAATCAGTGGATTTGATTTTCTGGAGGAAATAAGAAAAAATGAAAAAACCAGGAATACTCCGGTAATTGTTGTATCTGCCCTCACTGATGAAGAAAATGTTGATCGGATTATGAAAATGGGGGCCATTGATTTTGTAAAAAAGCCAATTGACCTGCAATACTTGGTTGAACGGGTTGAACAAGTACTTGAAAAAACAGTTAAACCTCTGTAAATTATATTTTAACCTATCTTTATTGCACTTCATCATCCTATTTCTTTCATTCATAAACTGCATCTAACCTATTCTGCTTAAAAGCGTTTCTATAAGAAAGATATATGCATGAAAAAAATACTTGTTGTTGATGATAACAGACTGGAGCGAAGAATAATTATGCATATTCTACATGAGTATTTCCAGAATGAAATTTTTGTGGATGAAGCTCCCGAAGGATTAAGCGCAGTTCATTTACTCTCCCGTTCAACTTACGACCTGGTAATTACCGATCTTGTAATGCCAAAATTGGAAGGTCTCGAATTGATAAGAAAGATCAAATCAACTTATCCGTCTTCCCAAATTATTGCCATTTCGGGTAGCAAGCCATACTATTTATACCTTGCGAAAAAAATGGGAATCGCGGGAATATTTACAAAACCTGTTGATCGGGACCGTTTTTTGTTTTGTGTACAGGAAGTACTTAAAATTCCTTATGAAAAACGGGCCTGAAAATATTTACCCTCCTGATTATTCCGGCATAGTATAATTGCAATAAGCAAATGCTTTTACAGCAATCGCACTTTATAAATTCCAGGTTTCAGATCGTATAATAAGTTACTCGATTGCAACAATCACAGATTGGCAATAGCTGGCAATGCATGGAAGCTTCCATGTGTTGGAAACATTTCATAATAGAATTCAGATTGTTTATGAATAAATGATTATATTTAATTTCATTAGACAATACTATTGTAAAATACATTACCTCAAGGCATGAATAAACAGGGTTTACGTGATACAATAATTCAAGCTACACTGCTAAGTTTTATCCTTTTCTTATTCATATTCATTGTTGGTCTTATAATTTTATTTATTACAGATGTCACCGAGGTAATTTCATTTTCGTCTGCTTTAAGAACCATTGCCACACATCCTTTATTATGGATTCTTGCTATGCTGGTTTTTTTCGTGCCTGTTGCCGTGTTTTTCCTGTTTAGGAACTTTAGCAACAAAATAGACAGAAAACAAAATATCATAGAAAAAGAACATTCAAAGACTCTCGAAACTGCAAGCTTTATCTCAAAACTGATAAAAGAAGATTTTTCTTCTGATCTGAAAATGGATGATGAAGATGATAAATTATCCAAATCATTATTGGAACTCAGAGATGCCCTTAAATTCAATAAAGAATCAGCAGAAAAAAGACGAAAGGAAGATGAAATAAGAAATTGGACTGCTGAAGGACTTGCCAATTTCGGTGAAATACTTAGAAAGGATAATGACAATCTGAATAATCTTGCATACAACGTAATTAAAAATCTCACCAATTACATTGATGCCATTCAGGGTGGATTTTACTTGCTTAAGAATGAAAAGAAAGAGAACTATTTTGATCTGATTGCGTTTTATGCATATGGGAGAAAAAAATATTCCGATAAAAAGATAAAGTGGGGGAAAGGAATTATCGGCACCAGTGCAATTGAAAACAAAACCATCTACCTGACTGATCTTCCTGATTCTTATATTAACGTAACGTCCGGTTTGGGTAAGGCAAATCCGCGAAGTCTTCTGGTAACGCCAATTTTTGCTAATGAAGAACTTTTTGGGGTCATCGAAATAGCTTCTCTGAATGAACTGGAAAAACATCAGATTAGTTTTGTTGAGAAGATAGCAGAAAGTACCGGATCGATCCTTTCTACAGTGAAAATGAATATGCAGACTGCAAAACTGCTTGAAGAATCAAAGGCACAAGCTCAAACTCTTTCTGCACAGGAAGAAGAAATGAGACAGAATATGGAAGAATTGCAGACCACACAAGAGGAAGCCGCAAGACAAGCCGATCGGTTTCTGAAACTTGAAACTACGGTCAATCATACAATGTTACGTGCAGAATACGATTCCGATGGTACCCTGATATATGCCAATACTAAATTCCTGAAAAAGCTTGAGTATTCTTCGAATTCTGATGTTGAAGGAAAACCTATATCCATGTTTATCGCAAAAAAAGACGAAGAATGGTTTAAAAGAATTTGGGCTGGCCTTGCCGAAGGAGGAAGACATTTTGAAGGTTACATGAAACATATTACCCGCACTGAAAAAGACTTATGGACAATGGCTACATATACGTGCATAAGAAATGAAGAAGGCGGCGTGGAACGAATTCTTTTTCTTGGACTTGACACTACCGAACAAAAGAAGTTGAGTCTTAATCTTGAAGGTGTTGTTGATGCAGTTGACAGATCCAGTATTAAAATCGAATTTGACATCAACGGAAACATCAAGGAATACAATGAGTCGTTCGTATATTTGTTCAAATATTCAGAAAAAGAAATTAGCAAATTATCAATATTTGATCTTGTAGATTCCCTGGAACTTGAATTGTTCAATAAAAAATGGGAAACCATTGTGAGGGGAATGAATTTCCAGGGACAGTTTAAAGTGAACACAAAATCGAAAGAAGAAAAATGGATACGAGGTGCTTTCAGTGCGGTATATAATATGTATAGTGAAGTTGAAAAGGTGATCTATATCGGGAACGACATAACCAATGAAAAGTTAATGGAAATAGAATCCAAACATCAACATGAAACACTGAAAAAACAAGAAAAACTTTTACGTGAATCTGAGAAAGAGCTTAGCAGAAAGTTGAAAGAAGTTAAAATGGAAATGATTGAGCAATACCGTGAAGTGGAAAAAGCAAAACTCAGATATGAAGCCACGATCGAAAATAGCACTGACATTGTTATTACCACATCACACGATAATAAAATTATTGCTTTTAATAAAGCAGCTGTTGACTTGCTTGGCTATTCAAAACCCGAGGTTATTGGAAAAAATATCGGTATTCTCTTTTCTGATAATGCGATTGATCAGAGTGCATTCCTTACTAAATATACCGGACCAGGCAACCATAAGATTATCGGACAAAGAGAAAAAATAAAAATTAAACCTAAAACGGGTAAAGAAATTGAAGTACTGATTTTACTTTCTAAAGCCACCGTTGATAAAGAAAATAGTTATTCCGCCTTCATACACAAGGTTGAGGGGTAATATTATTCTTACTGATTTCTGATTGTTAAATTCATCAGTTTTACTTATGCCCACTTTTAAAAATGCCAGTGGTAAAAGCGTCGATCAAAAGACAAAAGAACTGAAAAAACAAAATGCGGAATTACTGAATAAAATCCAGCTTCTTGAAGACAGTAAAAGCAAGATGCTAAATATATTCTCCGTTATTTGCTCATTGTTATCATCTGGCTTTTTCGTTTATAATTTTAAGGAAAGGACATTTTCAAATTCATATACTTTATCCAATCTTTTCGAAAACTGTTTTTCTGATAATGATACAATAAATGAAAAAGCACTGATAGAAAATGCTCATCCTGATGATAAGCCATTCCTTGAAGAACTTTTTTCTATCCCCAAGACACAAAAAAGGAAAATTAACGGCCAGTTCCGTCTCACACAAAAAATAAAAGATTATAAGGATTTTAAATGGTTTTTGGTTAATGGTGCATACAATTATCCTGATGAGAATGATCCTATTCTTATTTGTGCAATCAGAGATATAACAAAAGAAATAAAACAACAAAAGGAATTGCAGAGAAGTTTGGAGAAAGCTGAAGATTCAGATAAAATAAAAACAACTTTTTTACTGAATATATCGCATACCATACGAACACCCATGAACTCGATTCTTGGTTTTGCTGAATTGTTGAGTATGACTGAACCCGAGCCGGCAAGACTGGAAAAATACATACAGGTAATTAAAAGACAGAGCAAAAGTCTTCTTCAATTAATTGATCATGTAGCTGAAATAGCAAAATATGAGAGCGGGACAATGAGTATTACCAAAACCTGTATGAATACAAATGTGCTTATCAATGAAGTTCTTCATGAAACAGATATTATTCGATCGACACACAGAAGAGAACAGGTAATTATCAAAACAAAACCGGCATCAAAGAATGGTATTGAAATATATTCAGATATCGGAAGAATTCATCAGATTTTCATTAACCTTCTTAATTATTCATTAAGGTATACATATGAAGGTAAAATTGAGATTGGATACCGCATGCCGGAAGAGAATAAAATTGAGTTTTTTGTTCATAATACAGGTTATCTGGCAAGTAAAGAAGATCTCAAGTACTTTTTTAACAGATATAGTCAGATCAATGCGGAAGATTTTGACAGGTATGACGATGAAACCGGTCTTGGCCTTACTATTGCCAAATCTATTGCTCATCTTCTGGGCGGAAAAATGTATGCTGAATCTGATGTTGAAACAGGTACCTCTTTTTTCTTCCATATTCCCTATGCAACATCACCTGACAGTCAGCAAGAATTTGTGGAAGAAGAAACATCTCTAAGTGCACAATTCAACTGGAAAGGTAAAGTCATACTTATTGTTGAAGATGAGGAAGTAAACGGATTATTTCTTGAAGCGGTTTTTCAGGAAACCGGTGCTCAAATCTTGTATGTGAAAAATGGCAAACAGGCTGTCGAACTATGTATGTCCATTAACAAAATAGATCTTATCCTGATGGATATAAGAATGCCTGTAATGAATGGCATAAAAGCCACAAAAGAAATACGCAAAATTAATCCTACTGTTCCTATCATTGCTCAAACAGCCCTCAATCTGCAGGAAGATAAAGAAAGTTGCAGAATTGCAGGGTGCAATGACTCCATTATTAAGCCGATAGAGGTAGAAGAATTGTTATCGCTGGTAAATAAATATTTAACACACTGATTGATCTATAGAAAATTTAAGTTATTCATGCAATCAAATTTGAATGCCCGAAATAAAGAAACTACATAAAAACATTACTATTAAAGGACATGTGCAGGGTGTGGGATTCAGATATACTGCCAGGACAATGGCCGTGTCATTAGGAATCAAAGGATTCGTTAAAAATACATACGATGGCAATGTATATATCGAAGCTGAAGGAACAGGAATACAGTTAACACATTTTATTGAATGGTGCAAAAAAGGTCCCGGTTATTCAGATGTAAAAGAAGTAATTGTTGAAAACAGTGCCGATCTTAAGGAATACCGGTTTTTTGATATCAGGCATTGACATGTTTACTCCTGATCACTGATACCAGACCTCCTGCCAATAACCATGCCGTAAGAATAATGATCATTATGGATATAATAGCAAGAAGAATATTCCGTTCTGAAATAAATCCCAATAAATTCTCCACCATAGCCCAAATAGTAAGAATAAGGACTATTACCATTGGTATAAACGCAAGCAGGAATTTCTTTTTCTTCCTATACAGGAAAATGCTCACAAGAGCAAGACCCAGTCCGGCCAGTAATTGATTTAATGCACCAAACAAAGGCCATAAAATAAGTGCCCCTTTTCCTCCCGGTTTCACAAAGGTCATAATGGCTGCAAACAAAACAACAAGAAACGTTGCCACATATCGGTTTTCAATAATACTTTTTTTGTTGCCCGATCTTTTGTAACTGACTATTTCCTGGAGAGATAAGCGTTGCATCCTGGTAGCCGAATCAAGGGTTGTGTTGGCAAAACTGACAATAAATACCGCAATCATGGGTCGGCCTATCTCTTTTGGTATACCAATAAATTCAAATAAATTACCAGCACCAATAATAAAAGATTCAAGCTTTGCCCCTATCCCACTATTGGTAGTAGCCCATGAAGAATAATGCTGATAAAATGCATCCGTACCCGTAAATAATACTCCATTCCTTTCCAAACCAATTCCCAGACCTGCCGCCACACATAAAAGAACAAGAACAGCCAGGAAGCTTTCAGTAAGCATTCCTCCATATCCAATATACAGACTGTCTGTTTCGTTTTTAAGTTGTTTCACGGTTGTTCCCGAGCTGGCAATTGAGTGAAATCCTGAAATTGCTCCACAGGCAATGATTATAAAAAGCATTGGCATGATCCCGGGAATATCAGTACCAGCTGCAAATGCCTTATGGTTTATGGCCGGTGCCGTAATTGCAGGATGAGCAATAAAAATTCCGATTACCATTAATAAAATGGCTACAATAAGCTGATGAGAATTGATGTAATCCCTGGGTTGTAAAAGTTTCTGAACCGGCATAGTAGAGGCAAAAAAAACATATATGAAAAGTGCTATGCACCAGGTCACTGTTATAAGATTACTTAAAACAAATCCATGTTGTGAAAGTACCTGAAATAATCCAAGTTTTGACAAATCCACAGGAACATATACCCCCAGGATTATAGTTCCATACATCAGGATCAATGCAAAAATAGAATACAACAAATCACTTTTGCCTCTCTGGATCTGACGCCCCAGCCACATAGCTATTGGAATCTGTGCCCAAACCGGAATAACAGATTCAGGATATAGCATAAATAAGGTGGATACTATAAGAGCGAAAACCGAAAGAACAATAAAAAGTAACAGTTGCATTATGAACTGAAATACATATCTTGGCCCCGGGCCAATTATAACACCTGTCAGATCTCCAATTGACTTACCTTTATTCCGGGCAGAAATAATAAGTGTGGAAAAATCATGCATAGCTCCCATAAAAATGGATCCGAAAAATACCCATAATAGTGCCGGAAGCCAGCCCCATATTATTCCTATTGCCGGACCAACAATAGGTCCCAGTCCGGCAATGGTAGTGAAATGATGCCCAAATACGATATTTTTCTTTGTTGGCACATAGTCTACCCCATCAAAAAACTCTTCTGATGGTACTTTATTGGTAGCAGCCAGATTAAATATTTTTCTTGCAAGGTATTTTCCATAAGTATGGTATGCAACCACATAGCCTACAAATACAATGATAACTATAACTATTGAATTCATAATTTTAATTTGATTGGACACAAATTAGTTCATTTTCAAATATTTTTCTCATTTTTTGGTAAAATTTCATTATTTTAAGTGTGTAATTTCAAAGCAATGAATCCAATCAAAAGAAAAATATTAATTCCCTATGATTTCTCGGAATTATCGGATCACGCAGTAAAACATGCGGTTCAAATTGCCAAGATAACTGAATCCGATCTTGTATTTCTTCATATCGTTCATGAACTTCCGGATGAATCAATTGCACTGAAAAAATTGCAAAACATTGCAAATGAGGTATCCAAAAAGTATGGACTGAAAGTGGATTGTCATGTAAGACCAGGTAAAGTATCGACTGCAATAAAAACATATGCTGAGACAATAGATGCCTTTCTGGTTGTGATGAAAACCCAGGAACCTTCAGGCAGGGAAAAGCTTTTGGGATCTCGTTCTGTCAGGGTGATGGCAGGTTCAAGGATCCCTTTTTATGTTGTTCAGGAACCTCCGAAACGTCTGGCTTTAAGGCGTGTAGTATTTCCGATAGATTTCAGAAAAGAGAATAAAGAAAAACTGGCCTGGATAAGTTATCTTTCAAAGTACTATACTTCAAAGATCTTTTTGTTTAAACCCAATGCAAACGATTATATAATACGTAACAATCTTGAATTTGCGAAGCGCTTTCTTGAAGGCAAGAATATTGATTATGAAATTGTCACGGCAAAGCGAAAATTCAATATGGTTCAGGAAACCATTGAATTTGCTCATAATATAAGTGCTGAACTCATTATTATCATGCTTAGCAAAAATCTTACTATTGCCAAAACAATGATGGGATTGAAGGATCAGAATTATATTTCAAATCGATATAAGATCCCGATCATGTGCCTGAATGCACGTTCAGATCTCAGGAAATATGAAGGATTCTATTGATATGCTAAACAGGCTCTAAATCTTTTTGCTGCATCCACCCTTGTTTGCCATCAGACAAACGGATCTCATACCAATTGTCCAATGCATCAACAATAAGTACTTTGGTCCCTTCATGAATAATAAACAAATTCGTTCCCGAATCACGTGGTGATGATTTTACAGTAACTGTCGGCGTCATTATAATAGCCTCACTACTATTCTTTATTATACTTTTCGATTTGAACGATAAGTAGAACAATACAAAAGAAAGGATTAATACTATAGTTCCCGCATAAAAACCAGCTCGTCTCAGGGCCAGCTTGCCGGAAAGGAAATATACCAACAGAAAAAGAATTCCAAGTGCGAAGGCAATGATGCTAATAAATGCCCATGTGTTAGATGTAAATAGTATGATTAAACTATTGATCCATCTTTTAATAATAAACTCAGGGATTTCATCTACCTGATCTATGATATACAAACGTGCCTTAGCAAGATTATGGAGGATGTCCTCGTCTCTTGGATTATGAAGCAGCGCTCTTTCATAATTCAGAATTGATCGCGGATAATTGTGTGTTTTATAATAGGCATTCCCCAGATTAAAATACAGTTCGGCTGATTCCAGCCCTTGAGACACAATAGTTTCGTACAATTCAATTGCCTCCGGATAGTTGCCAGCCGAATACAAATTATTTGCCTGGTAAAAAGCCGAATCAGGGTTTGTGACAGCAAAACCTTGATATAAGAAACAACATGGAAAGATTAGTATAAGCAAAGATTTTCTCATGCCTGCAATTTTTGATCCAGTTCATTAATAATTCTTGATGCAGAATTGTATAGTTCTGCAAGATTTGTATTTGCTTTACCGGGAGCAAATCTTGCAAACTCGCAAGTATCTGTCAAATTGAAAAAGTTATCTATCAGTTGTTCTTCAATGGCATTGGTTTTCAACTTATCTACTGCTCTTTCTTTTGAGAGCTCCGAGAGTTGAATGTTTAACTTATCGGATAAGTAATTCCATAATGCCGTGCCAACTTCTTCATAAAACTCTTCCTTTCTATCATTTTTTAAATATTCCCTTGCTTTTTTTAATCGTTTGCCTGCAACTTTGCTTGCTTTCCTGTTTTTATATCTGACAGTATTTGCAGTCCGTTTTATTTGCTCTTTTCTTAAAATCAGAATAAGAAGAAATAAAATGAAGATGATGATGTATAAAGCAAAGAACCAGTAGGATCCAAAAATAAAACTCCCTTTCTGATGCAAATTGGTTTTTGTAAAAATATACCTTATATCACTCCCCAAAAGTTCAATATCCTCTTTTGACAGGTTGCTTCCTATTACAGTTGTACTGTCGTCCTCCCCTTTTTCCACGAAAATTGTAAATTCCCGGGAATGAATGCTTGTATATTTCTCTGCCGAAGGATCAAAATAAGTAAGAGAAAAAGGCGGTATACTGAAGTTGCCTGCATGACGAGGAATAGCAGTATATTCAAACAAAACCTTTCCTGTTTTTCCATCGTTCCCTTTATCGATCTGTACTTTTTTGATAGGCTCAAACACATCGAATGTCGGTGGAAATTTTGCCTGTACTTTTTCAAGCAATTTTAGATTTCCTTTTCCGGTAACATCTACTTTAAAAGTAATTGCATCGTTTGTTGATACTTTTGTTTCATTTGCAGAAGCCTGTATTTGAAATTTACCAACTGCTCCGTTAAAGTCATCCGGACGATCAAAAGGAAGTTGTTTAATTGTGAACCTGACCGGTTTGCTTTTTAAATTAATTCTTGCTCTATCGTACTGCGGACCGAAAAACTCATCAAATATGGATTGTGGTTTTCTTTTGGTCTGTTTTTGCACTTCCACAAGCAATTCAAAAGGTTCGATTGTAATTTCCCCTGATTTCTGAGGATAGAGTATAACTTTCTTAAGCACACCGGAATAATATATGTCATCCCCAACTTTTTCACGTTCCAGCGACAAAGAAGGTACTTCAACTTCCTGCTGGTAAAATCCGATAAAGTCCGGGCCTTTGAATCTTTGATCAAAACCAGAGATATTAAGTTTCGTGTATATTTTCACCCATGCGGTAATCTGCTCACCTACATAGGCTGTTTTTTTATCCGTAACAAGACGCAAAAAAACATCTTCTCCGCCTGATGATTGCAAACCTGCTTTTGACTGCTCCTGAGAAGATGAAGGTTGCCCGGCCTTTGACTGTTCTGATGATACGATTTCTATTTCAAGAGGATTTGATGATACAGAATTTCTTTTATAAACTGCTGTTGCAGGATTAAGGATATATTTGCCTGCCTTCGGAGGAGCTTGCAAATAATACGTAAAGGTATACGTTGATGTTCTGGTTGTTTTACCATTTACCATACTGATAGATGTACTGCTGCCGGTACTTGGCCCTCCCAGATACCTGAATTCCCCGAACTCGGGAGGAGCAAATTCATCTACCTTTTTGTCAACCGTATAAACCAACTCAAACTGTTCACCGGCCCTCAGTACTTTAGGCGCTCTTGCAGCAAATGAAATCTCCTGAGTAAAACCAGGATGTATAGTTATTAAAAGAAATGCAATTGCCGGTAAAAACAATCTGTACAAATATTTCCAATTCAAACTATTCATAGATCATCTTTTAAATACCCTGATTTACCACTCTTTTTCCACCGGAACTTTGCGTACTCTTGCTTTTTCTTCCTGCACCTTCTTCATCACGTCTTTTTCATCCTGTTCCAAAGCTTCAAGCAAACGTTCGGCATCTTCCTTCGAAATTTGTCCTTCCATATTCTGAGGTTTCTGATTTTGTTGTTCTTCCTTCTGCTGCTGATCTTTATCCTGATTTTTATTCTGATCCTCCTTGTTCTCCTGATCTTCCTGATTTTTATCCTGTTGCTGATTTTGTTGTTGCTGCTGGTTTTGCTGTTGCTGCAGCATTTTCTGTGCCAGGAATAAATTGTGTTTGGCATCAGCATCCGATGGATTCATGCGAAGACATTCCTTATAAGCTTCAATGCTCTTTTCAAGTTTTTGAGCTTTAAAATATGAATTTCCAAGATTATAAAAATACTCTGAAGAAACATTGTTACTTTCTTCTGAGCTAACCAACGACTCATATTTTGTTATTGCCGGTTCAAATTGTTCCTGTTTGTACAAACTATTTCCCAGGTTATATGTGGCCTTCTTTGATTCAGGATCTTTTTCCAATGCTTCTCTGTAATGCAATTCAGCATCATTGAACTGATCATTATAGTATTCTCTATTCCCTTTTCTTATTTCTTTCTTTACTTTTTGAGCAGAAAGAATACCCGGGAGAAATAACAACAATATGATTATAATTTTATGCATTTTCATCATTGGTCTTAAATAAAGAAAACTTCTTTAAATATGGATTTTTTCTTTCCAGTATGAATACATCCACCAACAATAACAATATGGCCAAAGCAATAAAATAATGAAACTGATCTTCGTATTCTGAATAGATCTTGGTTTCAATTTCAGATTTATTCAAATTGTTTAAATCGCTGTACAATTTATTTAGACCAACATTGCCGGTGGAGGCACGAAAAAATTCTCCGTCAGCTGTTGCCGCAATTTTTCGAAGCATAGTCGGATCCATTCTGCTAATAATCACTTCACCCTGTTTGTCTTTTAAAAATCCATTTTGTCCCATTTTTCCAGGAACAGGGATTGGCGATCCTTTGGGTGAACCCATACCAATAGTGTAAATTTTAATTCCTTTTTCTTTTGCTCTCTCCGCTGCTTCAACAGCATCTCCTTCATGGTTCTCCCCATCAGAAATAACTACGATCACCTTGCTTGCTTCCTGGTCCTGGGTGAATGATTTCACTCCTAAATCGATAGCATATCCAATTGCTGTGCCTTGTTTTGAGACAATTTCCGTATTGATTGTCGACAGAAATATTTTGGCTGAGATATAATCCGTAGTAATGGGCAATTGAGTATATGCATCTCCGGCAAATACAATCATTCCGATTTTATCATTCTGCATCCTGTCAACAAGATTCACAATTGCCTGCTTTGCCCTTTCCAGTCTGTTTGGTTTAATGTCTTCCGCAAGCATGCTTCTTGAAACATCAAGAGCTATTATCATCTCAATACCCTCACGTTTTATTTCTTCAAGTTTCGAACCAAACTGGGGACGTGCAAGGGCAATAATTACCAGAAAAAGAACAAATAGAAACAGGATGAATTTAAGGTTCTGCCTGACAGGCGATCTGTCGGGCATCAGGATATCAAAAAACATGCTTGAAGCAAACCGCCTCATATTTCTTTTCTTTATCCGATTGAATAAAACATACAGGACAATACTTACAGGAAGCACAAATAAAAAATACAAGAAATAACTGTTGGCAAATCTGAACATTTTTTTCTGTTTTTAAGGTATTGACCGAAGTATAGTTTTTCTTACCAAAAAATCAAGCAAGAGAATTATGAATGCAGCAAAAACAAAAGGAATATACTCCTCTTCTTTCCTGCTGAATTCCTTAACGTTTATTTTCGATTTTTCAAGCATGTCTATCTCCTGGTATATTTGTCTAAGTTTATTATTATCTGTTGCCCTGAAATATTTTCCATCCGTAATATCAGCTATCTGCTGAAGTGTTTCTTCATCAATCTCCACCTCCATCGGCACCATTCTTATCCTCCCGAACATATCCTGAACAGGATACTTGGCCATTCCTTCGGTACCCACTCCAATTGTATATACCCTTATTCCAAAGGCTTTTGCCAGTTCTGCTGCTGTAATCGGATCTATTGCTCCCTGGTTGTTTACGCCATCTGTAAGCAAAATAACCACCTTGCTTATTGCATCGCTGTCTTTCAAACGTTTTACGGCATTTGCCAGTCCGACACCAATTGCTGTTCCATCTTCGATCATACCGCTCCTGATATCTTTAAAAAGATTCATTAACACAACATGATCAGTGGTCAACGGACATTGAGTAAAACTTTCACCACTGAATACAACCAGTCCTATCCGGTCATCAGGCCGGCCTGAAATAAATTCAATGGCCACATCTTTTGAAGCTTCAAGTCTGTCAGGTTTAAAATCCTGAGCCAACATACTGCCCGATATGTCTAATGTCAATACAATATCAATACCTTGTGTACTCACATTCTCCCATTGATTGGAAGATTGGGGCCTGGCAAGGGCTACAATAAGCAGGGCCATCACCACCATACGTAACCCAAATAAGATATGCGATAAGACTTCCTTGAATGAAACAGGAATATCCTCCAGCGGCTGAATGGTACTGACCTGAATTGCTGATACTGCTTTTTGTTTCAGAACATACCATATTACAAGCGGTATAATCAACAAAAGCAGTAGCAATAATTTAGGATATGCAAAAACAATTTCACTCATAATAACTCTCGATTATCAACTTCTTTTTTTACCCGGTTCAACATACTCTTCCTGCTTTGTTTTCCTAATAAAATCATAGGCGTTGTCCAGGTGAATAATATTCTCTTCAGGATTTGGCTCTCCTTTTGCAAATTTTACTAAATCAGCCAGGTTCAACAGACTTTCCAGATTCGTACTATTTATATCATCCAGCCCTAATGATTTTATAAAATAGAGGATCTCTTCCGTTGTTTCTTCAAGAGCATGAATATTGAAGCGTTTAAAAATATACCATCGGATAATAAAAGTGATCCGCGTATAATACTCTTTGACCTTTTTCTTTTGCCAGAGTTTCTGGGCTTTTATTTTATCCAATTCCCGGAAAGCAGTGATATGAGGAGGTTCCTCAGGCTTTGCAGATATAAAGAAACTCTCTTTTTTGTTTCGTTTACGAACATAGAGAATCGTAAAATAAAGAATTGCAGCAAAAACCAAAACTGCAAGGCTGTAGAATAGAATTTCAGCAAAGGATACAGGGGCTTTTGCAGGAGGTTTAATGTCTCTTATTGTATTTGTGGTATCAATCGCTACTCCATATACCTCCAAATAGGTTGCAGTAGATAAAACGGTATCATAAAACTGATTCTCAGAAATGATGAATTTTTGTTGAGGAATATAATAAATACCTGTATCAAAAGATGTTATAAGCAGATCTAAAGTAATCATCCACTTCCCGTCTTTCATTTTTGATGAATCAATAACAGGTTCATGCAGAATTTCAATTCCTTCTGTCAGTTCTTTGGTAAATGTCGGAAACTCAACAGAAATATGGTCATCTTTGCGAATTGTATATGTCAAATCGATTTGATCTCCCAGTACTATCCTGTTTGTATCAATGAGAGTCTCAAGCGTAAACTTTTGTGTGTAACCGCTTGCGGAAATCAGTGAAATATAAAGAAATATGATAATTTTTTTCCAAACACTCATATACATAATACTTCAAGCTCTTTTTTTGAACAATTGCATCAAAGGTTTCACGTAATCAAGATGAGTTGCCAGACAGGCATAATCAATACCATGTTTATTCAGTATCTCATCTGTTTCCTTATTTCTTCTTTGCCAGTTTTCGTTATAGATACTTCTGATCTTTTTATCTGATGAGTCAATCCATTTTTGTTTGCCGGTTTCGGCATCCTTCATCCTTATAAGGCCAATATTCGGCAGTTCTGCTTCTCTCTGGTCAAATATCCTTAATGCGATCAAATCATGCTTTCTGGAGCATATTTTCAATGCATCTTCGTAATTTGAATCCAGCATATCCGAAATTAAAAATGCCGTGCTTCTTTTCTTAATTGCATTAATAAGATACTCAAGTGCTTCATGAATATTGGTTCCACGATTCTCAGGTTCAAAATTGATCAGCTCACGAATAATACGAAGTATATGCTGTCTGCCTTTTTTTGGAGGTATAAATTTCTCCACTTTATCCGAGAAAAGAATTGCTCCTGTTTTATCATTGTTTGATATTGCTGAAAAAGACAGTACTGCAGCCAGTTCAGTTATCAAATTTTTCTTTAACCGTTCCTGAGAGGCAAACTCTCTTGAACCACTAACATCAATAAGAAGCATCACGGTAAGCTCTCTTTCTTCTTCATAAATTTTCACATAGGGATGATTAAAACGTGCTGTTACATTCCAGTCGATATTCCTTATATCATCTCCATATTGATACTCCCTAACCTCGCTAAATGCCATACCTTTTCCTTTAAAGGCACTATGGTATTCTCCGGCAAATATCTGTTGCGAAAGACCTTTCGTTTTTATTTCTATCCTTCTTACTCTTTTGAGTAACTCGGTAGTATCCATCTTTTTCTTACTTTTTTTTTATTGTAACTGTAAAAAACCATTCTCCTTCTGTTAACTCAACACAATATTTTTGAATCAAATATTTGTATTCCCACGTATTCTTTCCGGTCTTTTTGTATTTTTCATTCAGTTCTCGTATGACATCATTAATATTTGAATAATCATACATTTTTCTCACCAGGGTGCACTCATTTTCATCCGATAAAAAATATAAAACCGTTATTTCATTAATTCTATCTTCGTATTTCAAATATTTGTAATGAGGATTGACATTGCTCGTGTTAAGTTTAAAATTCTTATGAGAGGCATCCATTATCTTAATGATCTCATCCTTATGCATGCCAATGAAATTCTGACAATATAATCCGGCTGAAAAAAAGCTGAATATAGCAATCAGGAAAACAATTTTCATTGATGCTCTCATAGTATGATTTTAAGGCACTTCAATAGTATTTAAGATCTCAGTTATTATATCCTCTGATGTAACATTTTCCGCCTCAGCTTCATAGGTCAATCCCATCCTGTGTCTTAAAACATCATGACAAACTGCCCGCACATCCTCCGGCACGACATAACCACGCCTCTTAATAAAGGCATAAGCTTTGGCTGATTTTGCAAGATTTATGCTTGCACGCGGAGAACCACCATAACTGATCATTGATGAAAATTTTTCCATTTTAAAATTCTCCGGATAACGTGTTGAAAAAACTATATCCAGAATATAATTTTCAATTTTTTCATCCATATATACATCCTTCACAATCTCACGAACTTTCATAATATTTTCCGGCTTCATAACTTTATTGGCTGAAGGAAATTCCTTATCCAGATTTTCTCTGACGATCAGTTTTTCATCTTCTCTCTTTGGATAATCAAGAACAACCTTAAGCATGAACCTGTCCATCTGAGCTTCTGGCAATGGATAAGTACCCTCCTGCTCAATCGGATTTTGAGTTGCCATTACCAGGAATGGTTTTGGAAGCACGAAAGTTTCACTGCCTATTGTTACATGCTTTTCCTGCATGGCTTCAAGCAATGCACTTTGAACTTTTGCCGGCGAACGGTTAATTTCGTCAGCAAGTATAAAATTAGCAAATACAGGACCTTGTTTCACAAGAAATTCTTCCTTCTTCTGACTGTAAATCATAGTTCCTATAAGGTCAGCCGGCAAAAGATCGGGGGTAAACTGTATTCTGCTGAATTTTGCATCAATGGTTGTTGCCAGTGTATGTATAGCCAGTGTTTTTGCTAATCCCGGTACACCTTCCAATAAGATATGCCCGTCTGACAATAAACCAATTAACAATTTATCTATCAAATTATTCTGCCCTATAATCACCTTACTCATTTCAAGATGAATAACATCGACGAATGAACTCTCCTGCTTGATTTTCTCATTTAACTCCTGAATATTGATGCTTATCTTATCCATATCTTTAACTTTTTATACACATATTTTTTCTGACACCGAAAGTAATCATTTTACCGGGAGTAGACTCAACATGCATTTCCAAAAAAATGTCAAATCCTGCCATTGGATAACAATAGTATGTTAAAAAATGTTAAGATCTGTGTTCAATAAAACAACTAACTTACATGCATCAATAATTCTATAATGGCATTCAGATACTTTATTGAACTGCAGTTTAATGGCAGGAATTTTCACGGCTGGCAATACCAGCCCAATGCGGCGACTGTTCAGGGTGAATTAAATACGAAGCTTTCTTTACTCATTAACGAAAAAGTAGAAACTGTTGGTGCGGGAAGAACTGATACCGGTGTGCATGCAAAATATTTTGTTGCACATTTTGATACATGCAGGAAACTGAATAATCTTTCCGATCTCACTTTCAAGCTAAACAAGTTTCTTCATGAGGATGTATTTGTATTGAATATACATTTTGTACCGAAAGATGCACATGCAAGATTCAGCACCGTTTCCAGAACATACAAATACTATATTTCGTCGCAAAAAAATGTTTTCAATAAAGATTTGGCATGGCAATTGTTTTATGATTTAAAAATTGAGTTTATGAATATGGGAGCTGCAGAAATAATGAAACATACTGATTTTAGCAGTTTCAGCAAACATCATACAAATGTGAAAACGAATACTTGCAACGTATACAATTCGGCGTGGACACGTGAGGATAATTTTCTCATTTACACAATTACAGCAGACAGGTTTTTGAGAAATATGGTTCGCTCTATTGTAGGTACGCTTGTAAGTATGGGAAAAGGCAAACTCAGTTTGGATGAATTTATTGAGATCATTAACGCAAAAGACAGATCAAAGGCCGGAGAATCCGCTCCTGCTCAGGGTTTGTTTTTATTCGATATTCAGTACAAATTCCCTTTTTCATAATTTTTTGTTTAAATCTTTTTTAATTATAATAGAAACAATTAGCTATTTTTAGACGTTAAACAAGCAAACTTGATAGAAATGAGAAAGATTTTATTGCTTGCATTGTTGAGTACTTTTTATTTGGGAGCCTTTTGTCAAACTGAGATCTCAAGGGCAGAAGCAATGTTTATCTACAATTTTTCACGTTTAATTGAGTGGCCTGCAAATTATAAAACCGGACCATTTATCATCGGTGTTTACGGTTCTGCTGCAATATTAGGCGAACTTAAGACCTATACCACTGGTAAAAGGGTTGGAAGTCAACCAATTACTGTAAGAACCTACAACTCACCGGCAGAGATTTCTACCTGTCATATTCTTGTAATTCCTTTCAATAGTACAAAACATATGGCTAATATATTACCACAGCTTGAAAATAAAAGTACTTTGGTAATTACTGAAAAAAGCGGTGCTATTAGTCAGGGAGCTGCGATTAATTTTCTGGTTGTGGGGAACAATCTAAAGTTTGAGCTAAGTCCGGGAAATGCTACAAAATATGGAATAAAGCTTAGTTCAAAACTTGGTGAAATGGCATTCAAAACATACTAAAGATTTTCTCGTGAATTCCAGATTTCCCATGCTTTTTCTGCCTGCAAATGCAACATGGGTAAGCCATTGATGATTGTTGCATGTCTTCTTTCACCTTCAGCCAAAAACAAAGTCTTTTCAGGATTGTAGATCAGATCGTATAAAATATGATTCTCATTTAAACTGTCATAAGGAATATCAGGTTTCTCATCCGGATCCGGATACATACCCAGAGGACTTGTATTAACAATAATATCGATCCTGGCTATTATATCCTTTGATACATCACCATAGGAAAGAATTTCTCTGTTTTTTGGTTTCCGGGAAACGAATTTATAATCAATGGAATGCTTTTTCAGGATATAGGCTACTGCCTTTGATGCTCCACCGGTTCCTAATATTAAAGCCGTTTTATGATCTTTCTTCAGCACTTTCAGCAAAGGCTTTTCAAACCCGTAAACATCCGTATTATAGCCTTTTAATAGTACTTTATTGCGTCGGTATATTTTAATTGCATTCACTGCACCTATTTCAGAGGCTTCTTTATCAATTTCATCAAGCAACGGAATAACACTTTGCTTATAAGGAATGGTAACATTTAATCCAAACAGATCCGGGTTTTCTTCAATCAGATTATTCAACTTGTTTATATCATCCAACGGATAATTATCGTAACTGCAATCAAAGATCCCGGATACTTTAAATTTCTCAGAAAAATACCCTTTTGAAAAACTGTGTTCAAGCGGAAATCCTATGAGTCCAAATTTTCTCATTCTTCTTTATCCTCCTTGATAATACCGGCATACTTCTCAACCAACCATATCGATAGTATTCCTATTAAACATATTACGACAGCAACTATCAATTCCGTTGTATCGCCAGGCAGTTCCTTTTTATAACCAACTGTAATTTCCTCCATATTCCCGCTTCTTCCAACAATTGATTCTTTAATTGCAGATTGCCAGGGCCACAGAATACTTAAAGAACCCAAAATAAATCCTGTCAATAAGGAAATCGTCATGTTTCTGAATTTCTTGTAAATCCAGGACAGAAAATGAGAAAATGCAATTAACCCGATTATCGCTCCAATTGCAACGGGAACCAATATTGTGAGATTTAAATCACTCACAGCATGTATCATAACCAATTGATAATTCCCCATTAAAATTAAAATGAATGAGCCCGAAAGGCCGGGAAGAATCATACTGCAAATAGCAACAACACCGCATAGAATCAGATAATAAAATGTGTCGTTTTCCGCTGCGGGTTTTACTAACGAAATGTATATTGCTATTGCTGTTCCGATTACAAAAGTTATAATTACTCCGATATTCCAATTCCTTATTGTTTTGCCAACAAAATATACAGAGGCCAGGATCAATCCAAAGAAAAAAGCCCAGACAAACACAGGATATTGCTCAAAAAGAAATCTCAGAAGCCATGCCAGAGAATAAATGCTTACTCCAATTCCTGAAAATACAGAAACCAGAAATCCGAGATTGATATGGTTTGAAAATTCTTTGAATTTTCCTGAAAAGAATAGTTTTATCGACTTTAAGTCAAATGACTTGATCGAATCTATAAGCTCTTCGAATATTCCTGTAATTAAAGCAATTGTACCACCTGATACACCGGGAATAACATTTGCCGATCCCATCCCGATTCCTTTTAAAACCAGCGAAAGATAATCTTTGAAAGTTCTTTTCATTGTAATAGCAATATGTCGATTATTTTAAGTACTTATAAAAACAATAGGATAGGTATTTTTCTACTCTTTTATTGGTCTTACGATATTTATATCCGGAAACCTAAATTTGGCAGCTAGTGAGATTCCTTCTGCTGTTGTTTCTTTAGCTCATCGGGAAGAAAATCAAAAAACGTATCTCCTCTTAAACCAAGCCTTAAGCATTCAAGCGGAATAACCAGATTGGGAGCAATATTACCCAGATTTACATTTGCACCAAATATTTTTATAAACCAAACCTGTTGCTTTCCGTTGGGTGCTTCCCATAGCACATCTGACGAGTTGATCTGAGAAGAAATGGCATTTATCAGGTTTTCATTTGCTGTTCCATCGCTGTTGTATATTCCAATTGTACCACTTTCCCTGGCTTCTGCTATCACTTTCATCGATCCTGCCTCAAGCTCATTTTTCATCATTTTCACCCATTGATCAGCAGGAATATAAACACCCTTTTGCTTAGAACCAACTTCAGAGATAACTGTAACCTGTTTCGAAAAATGCCTGATATATTCCAGCTTTTTTTCATGTGGCATGCTCATTGACCCATCAGAAATTTCAACAAGATCGACCTTATATTTATCAATAAACTTTCGGAAGCTGTCGATTTGATTTCGTATTGCAAAAGCTTCAAATAATGTCCCTCCAAAATAAGGACGAAGGCCTGATTTTTTGTATATATCCAGTTTTTGATCCAGTTTATTTGTAATCATCGACGTTCCAAATCCTAACTTTATGAAATCAGTAAATTCTCCACTTGACTCCACGAACTGATGGGCTTCATTCACACTTAATCCCTTATCCATTACCATTGTTAAACCCGTGGTTCTTGGCTTAGAAGGTCTGTCGGGTATATAAGACAACTCGAAATTCATGGTTTAGCGACTTAGATTCTTGTATTTTTTTATTAAAGCTGTTATGGTCTTATTCTTTAAAGCAAGCGGGTATTGTGACAGCAGGCTACTATGCTCATTGAAATTAATTGCCAGTCCTTTTTCAAAAAATTCATAAGCCAACTGTGGTTGATTAATATACAGATAGTAGGCTGCCAGATTGTAATTTATGGTAGATATCTCGTTATTGTACTGGTAAGCTTTATTTAATATTTGAATTGCATCATGAACTTTGTTTTCAAGAAAAAGAATATCGGCATGTGAAAGCCATGCCTCATAATCATTTGGATCAAGTTCAACAACACGATTGTAAGATTCAGCTGATTTTTCAAGTAAATTCAACTTTCTGTATACCTTACCCAACATAAACCAATATTCAGGATTTTCAGGATCAAGAGCATTTGCCCGGACAAAATAATTAAGACTTTTTGAATAAAACTTCAGATGATAGTTTGACATTCCCAAACCATACCACGCATCTCCAAATGATTTATCTATCTCTATTGACTTAATATAAAAGTGTATTGCCCGGTTATACAATTTTAATTTTTCATAACACTCACCTATATAGGTATAAGCCTGTACATTATCGGGCTCGATAAAAATTATTTCTTCAAATGTTTTAATAGCCTCTTTATACAGGCCACTGTTTACCAAAGTATTTGCTTTGCTGAAGTATGCTGAGATGTAGTCAGGACAAATTGCGATTGCAAAATCATAAGCATTAATTGCTTTTTGGTGTTCATCCAGACTGGTATAGACCATACCCAGGTTGAACCAAATATTTTCAGCATAAGGCTCTATGTTAAGATACTTATGATAATACACTATACTCTTTTCCAGTTCATCAATCCTTTCGTATACCATTGCGAGCTCCTGAAGAACCATCAAATTCTTCGGATTTATTTCATGAGCAAGAATCAGATACTTAATTGCAAGATCATATCTTCTTGTATTTATATAAGAAAAAGCAATCGAAAAAATAACCTCATCCCTTCCTTCTGTTGCCAGCTTAATTGCGCTGTCAAAAGCATATTTTGCATCGTCTTTCTTTCCAAGTATATTCAAGGCTGATCCTTTTAACAAATAAAACTCTCCATTGGAGGATTCAATTGGTTCAATTTCTCTTAAAAAGTGTAATCCTTTCGAGGGTTTTCCATTTTGAATATATATTTGAGCCAATCTGAGTTTTATTGATGTTGCTTTCGGATGTTGTTTTAGTCCGCACTCAATGGCCGCTTTTGCATTGTGTATATTATGCTGATCCAAATAGTAATCAATTATATTCTCAAATTCATACACATCAAAATAGATGGTCGAATTTGTATTCAACATTTCTTCAAACCGAATGATCGATTCAAATATTCCTTCTTCCTCATAATATGATTCCTGACCTTCGCTCATAATTACATAAAATACCAAATCTAAATTACTAATAAATAAACACCATTTGATTTTCAAATATTAACAGTTACTATTAATAACTTCTCTATGGTTTGATATTTATTAAATTATCCGGTTAATAATATTATCAGTTAATAATGATAGTTTTTTCCATAGCGTTTTTTTTCGATTCAAGTTCGCCCACAAGGCTTTCCAAAATAATATTGAGTTCATCAAATGATTCCTTTTGTTCATGGCCATTACATTGAACCTGAATTGTTTTAATCTGATCAATTAAATTAGTTGCTTTTCTTATATGTTGTTTTGTATTCGATGATGGTACTTTTGCCAGTATCAATTCTGATTTGATCTGAAAATACAAATCATTGAATTTTAAAACATTTCGGGATATTTCAATTCCAAATTCTGAAACCAGTGCTTTGTATAATGAGAGATCCGGATTATAGCTGACCGGATTCCATAAAAAATCAGACGCTGTCTTAAGCCTTATCCTGTCAAACAGGTCGGATACATTGTAACCAAGAATAATATGTTCCGTCTTTTCATATATTTCCGGCACTATTTCATTTTCGTATGATTCAAACAAACTGGCCGTAAGGAGTTTATATGGAAATACGGAGTCGCAACCAAAGTATCTCATTTCTTTATCTTTGATGTACAATGTAAAGTCCAGGAATGAAAAAGGACAACTGCAAAATTTCCGGAACATATATGCATCTGCTTCATCGATCCGCCAGGATTGCAAATCATACCCACTCCAGATGCAGGAGACATTATTGTACTGAGTATTATCAGAGAATTCCTCATAACAATCCCGGTTCGGACTACATGTATTTATAAACAGATTGTTAGAACAATATGGCATAAACTCTGCATGGATCCCGGATAAACGGACAAATTCCCGGAGAGAGTTCAGTGCTTTGTCATCCGGCTTTTTTTCACAAAGTATATCAGCATAATTCATTGCCGTTTCCAGGCTTACTCCATCTGCTGTTGGAGAATGGAACAAGAAGGCCACTCCTCCGATATTTTTTCTGTAATGATGGACCAGTCTATTTATATATTCAATATCAACGGTTAAGTCTTTTAATCCGGGATTGAGTTCATAAAAAATCCATACCGAAAAATTGTCCCGGCCATTTGATAAAATCTTCCTGGTGATATCATTTTTAGCTGGCAGGTATATACGATTGAAACGGGAATGGTTGTCTCCATTTAAATAGTCCAAAGCATAACTGTCTACTTTCGTAAGAAACAGAGATCTCTCTTCATAAAACGGGTAATCAATAACATTGGCATTATGGTATAATGGTTGTTTGTTATCAAACAATTGTATAGCTGCCTGGATAGCAAAATAATTCGCTTCAGGAGAATTACCATAAAGAAAAACAACATTTTCCGGATCATGAATTGAATAGATAAAGTATCCCTGCTTCCTGTCTTTTATTTTACTAAGAGGAAGTTTATGCCTGTATTTAGCAAAAAGGTTGTTGTCTCCCATAGAAAATACAATCGATGCATTGTCATTCTCCAGTAAATTTCCTCTTCTAATAAGATCAGGAATATCAGCTTTATTTATACCTGCAACAGACATCAGGTATTCTTTTATCCTTTTTTCGAATTCTATGGCAGCCTTTAATGTAACCTTATCTGGTGATGATGGAATCAGTATTGCCGGAAAACTCTCTTTAAAATATGGGCGATAATAGATTATTGATTCTAAAATATCAACTTCTATTGGCTGAGGAACGATCAGATCACTCTTTGAAAGAGAGGTATCGAAATAAGGAGATATTTTTTCGAAGGCGGTAAAGTTCCATCTGGTAAACCTGAAATCAACATCATCGACCCATAAAACTCCTGTGCCTTTCAATCCGACAAAAATACGTATAAACTTTGTGTCGTCCTGCAGATCACCATCCTGATACGGGAATATATGCGAACGCCCTATGATATGCAACCAGCCTGTTGAATCAATTTCGGAATAGTTGGCGAACGATAGGGCTTTAAAAGAATTATCTATTCGTTTTTTATACAATTCAGAATATTCTTTACGGCTGATCTGTATCTTGTTTTTATCGTAATATACTATCCGAATATCTACAGCATCATATATTTTTGTTCCAAGTCTTGATTTTGGATTCTTAATATCCTTAAGGTTAAGGTAGAGGGTTAATAAATAATTACCGGGAATTACCTTTATGTAATCCGATAATACCCCGTGTCCGATGTTCTCAGTCTCATCGGCCGAGCAACGCCTGATCCGAATACTATGCAATCCGCTATGAACCTTTCCGGTTTCTTTTCTTACCGAATCTCCTTCAAGACTGATCCAGTTTACCGAGGAGCCGATAAGCTCCCATCCATCCACTTTGATTGAGGAGGTTAGAGAATCAAGTTGCTTTACCTTACCAAATTCAAAAGAATGGTTATAAACCAAATTCTGATTATCAAGTTTTTGTTTTCGAACTTTGTAATTTGTTGAGAGCGGTTGAGTACTAGTCCAATTCTCGAATTCATCAGCATCATTTCTTGCAGGCACACAACTCTGAAGTACTGCAAAAAGGATCATTATAAGACTCACACTGCAATAAGCAGTAAAGTTGCATTTCATAGATTTAAGTATTTCTGCGTAATCATTTTATATAAAAAGCACACTTTTGTTACTCAATCTAATTTAGATATTATTTATGAATAGATTTTCTTTTTTGCAGCCAGAAGTGTATTACTTAAAAGAGATACACGAGTCATTGGACCAACACCCCCGGGCACAGGAGTAATGAAACTGCACTTTTGAGCTACTTCTTTAAAAAGAACATCACCTTTTAATCTGAATCCTGATTTGGTTTCTTTTGAAGGAACTCTTGTAGTGCCAACATCAATAACAACTGCTCCCTCCTTTACCATGTCTTTGCTGACAAATCCCGGAGAACCCAGTGCAGCTATTAAAATATCGGCACTGGCACACAATTCTTTGATATTCTTCGTTCTGCTGTGAGCAACAGTTACTGTTGCATCAACTCCTTTTTGAGATAAAAGAATACTTATTGGTCTGCCAACAATCTGACTTCTTCCGACAACGATACAATTTTTCCCCTTTGTTTCAATATCATAGCGTTTTATCAGTTCCATAATTCCAAAAGGAGTAGCTGACACAAATGTTGGCAATCCAATAACCATCCGTCCTACATTCGTCGCATGAAAACCATCAACATCCTTTTTCGGATCTATGGCTTCAATTATTTTTTGCTCTGAAATATGTTCCGGCAATGGCAATTGAACAATAAAACCATCCAGATCAGTATCGGCATTTAATTCCTCTATCTTGTTTAAAAGCTGTACTTCAGTGACATCATCTTCATATCGAATAAGGGACGATTTAAAACCAACTTCCTCGCAGTCTTTTATTTTATAGGCCACATAGGTTTCGCTCCCTCCGTCATGTCCGACAAGCACGGCAGCCAAATGCGGTATTTTTCCTCCATGTTCTTTTATTTTTTGAACTTCATCTCTGATTTCCAGCTTTATAGCACCGGCAATTTTTTTTCCATCCAATAGCTGCATATACTTGTGTATTTAATTGGTTTCAATTATTTTCTTACACCCGGCATTCCGCTCATCATACGGTTCATATTTTTACCTTTTTGCATCATTTTCATCATTTTCCTGGTTTCATCAAATTGTTTTAACAAACGATTTATTTCCTGTACATCGGTTCCGCTGCCCGATGCAATTCTTTTTTTTCGACTGCCATTAAGAATGGTGGGATTTTCTCTTTCGTAAGGTGTCATTGAATGAATAATAGCCTCAATGTTCTTAAATGCATCATCGTCTATATCAAGGTTTTTCATAGCTTTTCCTACACCCGGTATCATAGAAGCAAGTTCCTTTACATTGCCCATTTTCTTGATTTGTTGAATCTGCTTTATAAAATCATTGAAATTGAATTGATTCCTGGCAATTTTTTTCTGAAGTTTCCTGGCTTCATCAACATCAAATTGTTCCTGCGCCTTTTCTACCAATGACACAATATCGCCCATGCCCAATATTCTGTCTGCCATACGTTCCGGGTGAAAGAGTTCAAGAGCTTCCATTTTTTCACCCGCACTTATGAATTTTATTGGTTTCTCAACAACTGATCGTATGGACAGAGCAGCTCCTCCCCTGGTATCACCATCAAGTTTTGTTAATACCACTCCTTCAAAATTGAGTCTTTCGTTAAACTCCCTGGCCGTATTCACAGCATCCTGTCCTGTCATTGAATCCACCACAAAGAGAGTTTCTGTGGGTTGTACATTCTTTTTTATCGACTCTATTTCTTTCATCATTGCCTCATCAATGGCCAAACGACCTGCTGTATCGATAATTACAAGGTCCAGTCCTTTTCTCTTCGCCTCTTTTATACCATCTCTGGCAAGTTTTACAGGATCTTTATTCCCTTCTTGTGTATATACGGTTACTCCTATTTGTTCTCCTAAAACCTGTAACTGTTCTATAGCAGCAGGCCGATAAACATCGCCTGCAACAAGCAAGGGATGTTTGCCTCTTTTACTTTTCAGATAATTTGCCAGCTTTCCTGCAAATGTTGTTTTCCCTGAACCCTGAAGACCTGCAACCAATACAACAGCCGGATTGCCTTTAATATTAATATCGACATTGCTTCCACCCATCAGATCAGCCAGCTCATCATGAACGATCTTTATCATCATCTGACCCGGTTTAACAGAAGTCATGATCTTCTGACCAAGAGCTTTTTCTTTTACAGTATCTGTAAATGACTTGGCGATTTTGTAATTCACATCGGCATCAAGCAAAGCACGTCTTACTTCCTTTAATGTTTCTGCAACATTGATTTCCGTAATAGTACCCTGTCCTTTCAGGATCTTAAAAGATCTTTCAAGCCGTTCCGAAAGATTGTCAAACATAATATTTCATCATTTATCAGGTCGCAAAAATAAAGATTATCAAACAAAATCACATACGTTCAGGCACTTCAATTCCCAAAAGTTTCATGGACTTTTTAATCAGATTGCCTGTAAATACCGAAAGACTTAACCTGATTAACCGTAAGTCGGAATTTTCCTCCTTGAGTATAGGGTAGTCATGATAAAACTGGTTATATTCTTTTGCCAGTTCGTATGCAAAATTTGCGATCAATGCAGGATTGTAATTACAGGCTGCTTCCTGAATGATTTCCGGAAATTCATGTGCAAGTTTCATTAATGATTTTTCCTTGCTACTTACAGGAATTGTCAGAGAAAATTCATCGGATAATGCAATTCCCGCTTCATCCGCTTTTCGTAAGACTGAACAAATACGAGCATAAGTATATTGTACAAATGGTCCTGTATGACCATTGAAATCAATAGATTCCTGTGGATTGAAGGTCATATTCTTTACGGGATCCACTTTTAAAATGTAGTATTTCAATGCTCCAAGGCCAATAATTCTGTAAGTGTTTTCCTTTTCTTCCTTATTTAATCCCTCAAGTTTCCCAAGCTCATCAGCCATTGATCGGGCCGTAGCAATCATTTCCCCGATCAAATCATCGGCATCTACCACAGTTCCCTCACGAGATTTCATTTTCCCCTCGGGAAGTTCCACCATACCGTATGACAAATGATAAAGATCTTTCGCCCATGCAAAACCAAGCTTATCCAGAATGATTGAAAGAACTTTGAAATGATAGTTTTGCTCGTTCCCTACTACATAGATCATCTTATCAAATTCATAATCCTCTTGTCTCAACTGAGCGGTGCCAATATCCTGTGTCATATAAACAGATGTGCCATCAGCCCGCAAAAGTATCTTTTCATCCAGCCCCTCTTTGGTGAGATCAGCCCAAACAGAGTGATCCTGTTTCTGAACAAGAATATTGTTATCCAGACCATGAAGAATAGTATTCCGGCCTACAGAATAAGTATCCGATTCGTAGTATATCTTATCAAAATGAACACCAAGCATTTCATAGGTAGCGTCAAATCCCTGGTAGACCCAGGTATTCATTTTCTCCCACAATTCCAGTACTTCATTATCCCTGGCTTCCCATTTTCGTAACATTTCCTGGGCTTCCATGATAAGCGGGGCCTTTCCGGCAGCTTCCTCTTCGGAATTTCCTTTCCTTACCAAATCATTAATCTGCCTTTTATATTCCTGATCAAACTTCACATAATAATCACCCACCAAATGATCGCCCTTCTTGCCTGAAGATTCCGGAGTTTCTCCATTGCCCCATTTCTTCCATGCTAACATCGATTTGCAAATATGAATGCCACGGTCATTGACAATGTTGGTTTTAACTACTTTTTTACCATTTGCTTCGAGTATCTTACATATAGACCATCCTAAAAGATTGTTCCTGATATGTCCTAAATGAAGAGGTTTGTTTGTATTAGGTGATGAAAATTCAACCATATATAACAATGAATTCTTATCAGAATGAACTGTGCCAAAATCTTCATCCCCAAATTCTGTTTTCAGAAAGTCAAGATAATATGCATCAGATATGATCAGATTGAGAAAACCCTTGATCACATTATAATCTTTAACAAGACCATTGTTTGTTTTCAAATACCCGCCGATATCTGCAGCTGTTCCTTCAGGCGTTTTTTTTGAAATCCCAAGAAGAGGGAAAACAACTATTGTAATATCACCTTCAAAATCCTTTCGCGTTTTCTGAATTTGAATTAATCTCTCCTCCGGCTTCACCTTATATAAATCATGAATACAATGAATAATACTATCAGTAATTTCTGAATTAAGTTTCATATAATAAGTATTAACTGACTGAAAACAAAAACCTCTCTTCCGAGAGGCTACAAAGATACTATTTGAAATCAAGTTATGAAACTTCCATGTTTTCCATAAACAAACAGGAATTATAATCATTCACAAAAACATGGAAGTTCCCTGCCTGTCCGGCTTTGCTTCGCTGAAGCTATGCGAAAGCGATGCAGGCAGGCATCAGACAATTAAAATGAATAATTAACTGATGAAATGAAGTAACTGTTCGTTTATTTTAAAACATCGTTGAGTGAGCACAAATAACCCAACTTATACAAATCAAAGTAAAACATACTTGGATTCTTACTTAACAGGTTTTTTCTAAGTTGATACTCATACCTGGAATAGATAAGCCGCACAAGTCCATCCAATTTAAATCTTTTAATCTTTTTATAGAAAGAAAGAAGTGTAACATCTTTTACCAGTTTCTTTTCATCCTCGTTAATTTTCATAATTCTCAGAAGGTTTTTAATTCCTTCACGGGTTTTTCTCAAAAACTCTACATTTGTCTCAAGACCTAAGTGAATCACCGGATTGTCAACATGACATATCAAGATATTTTGTTTATCCAGTTCATATCCAAACAAAGTATCTTCATGACCATAACCTTTCATCTTCTCATTGAACCGCACCTTGTTAAAAGCTTCCCTAGTAATCAGAAAATTATTCGTCATGAACGATTTATTTGGTTCTTGAGATCTGATCTTCACGGGGATTTGTTCTCTTTTTATTCCATACAGCCAATGCAGATGATATTTATCCTCATCAGGCTCCATCTGTTTGTATTTCCTTCCTCCGTAAATAACACAACTATCTCCTATATATTCAATGTAATTGAACACGAAATCTTCACTATCGATACAGGAATCACAATCCAAAAAAAGAAGATTTCTGTATTTTGCGATATCTGCCAGTTTGTTCCTGATTTTTGATCTTCCCAGATTCATTTCCTCCTGATAATAAACAACACCCTCAAGATCTGAAGTTTTGGAATTTATCTTTCTGAATTCATCATCAGAAGCATCGTCAATCAGTACAATTTCAAATGGTATTTTTGATTTGACAGCCTGGCGGCTTAATGTCTTTACCAGGTCACATATATCATAATTGTATACCGGTATAAGGATTGAAAGCATGAATTTTGGGGTATCAGAAGATTTGCAAAATTAAACGTAATATTTTTAATAATATTGCATATAATTTCAATCGGTTTATAATTTGTTTTCAATGGTCTGATGCCTGTCTGCCGAAAAGCTTAAGAACTAACCATAAAACTTAGTATCATCTTTTTTTATACTATAGCACTGTGTTTTATGATAGGTT
>JAFGQO010000152.1 GCA_016935615.1 Bacteroidales bacterium | reverse complement strand
TTTATAACCTGAAGAAATCATTGGAAGAATAATAAGATTGAAATAAATATCATTTATGAAAACATAGAATTTCTTTCGACAGACTGCGGCAATTGTCTAACCCAATACTATGATCCCTATGAAAAGTATATTCAACCTGTTAAAAGATTATATGTTTCAAACCGGCAGAGCGTAGACTTCAGTCTGAACATAGAAGTAGATTTTTATATTGTGCAAATAATTAATCAGAATCGCAGCATGATACAAAGAGTTTTAGTTGATTAATTATTTTTCAACTGTAGTTGTGGTGGGGAAGTCTGATAAAGGCTTCCCTTTTTTTTTAACAATCGTGTCAAATCTGTTTTGTTATTTTGTAATGCAAGATTTCCGGGTTTTCAGTGAGCGGATAGTATTATACAACTAAATTCCGCAACAACATTCCCGGGTGAACAAAAGGAAATAAAACACAAAAAGGAAATCATTTGCACTGGCGGGAATTTTTAACCGGAATTGCTTTTTTATATCCGGACCTTCAGGATACATGCAACTACTTAATTTTTTCTACATTTGTGTCTGTTTTCAAGGTGATTTGAGTTTAAAAGGGAATTTGGTGATCCAATCTTTATGTCAGTCGTGATTGGAATCCCGATAAAAATTGAATCGTATGAGATTTTTAATCGGGATCTCGAAAGATTCTTCTGTAACCTTGGCCACTTTGATCAAACAAGGGAAGACAATAGAAGAAAAGAACAAACCGGAAGACCTGCCTTATAAACAGCACCGTTTCGATACTTCGGGGATACAGGTTTCGGGTTGCATATAAAATGGATTTCCCTTGGTTTGTATCCCTGAATTTGAGTTAATAGAATTATGAAAGATGTTGTCATTTTGTTCCTATCTGGTGTAATGATGTTTTGTTGTACCACAAAGAATTCATCTGAAGCCAAATTTGATAAACCAGATGAAGAATTTCGTGAGTATGAAATCAAGTATGCAAAAGGTTTTACAATTCAGACTACTGAGAATTATAAGATAATTACTGTTTTCAATCCCTGGGATCCTCCGGATACTCTATCGACGTATTGTATATTTGATACAAATTGTTTTCAGGAGACAGGATGTGATTTTCCTGTAAAGCTTCCACTGGATCGGATTGCCTGTCTTGCATCTACCAATATTGCCATGATCAACCTTCTTGGTGAAAGCAGTAAGATTTCGGCGTGCAGTGATGCAAAACTCATTTGCGATTCTGCATTGTACCAAAGTTATCTTGAGGGTTCTGTAGTTGATTTGGGAAGTACACATCTAATTAATGCAGAAATGATAATTGATCATTCTCCCGACCTTGTGCTGAAATACATTTACGGGGCAAAAGAAGCTGCAGACGAAAAACTTATTGAGGCAGGTTTATCGGTAGCTTATAATCTTGAATTTATGGAATCCCATCCCCTGGGAAGAGCTGAGTGGATAAAATTTGTGGCTGCATTTTTCAATAAGGATGAATTGGCAGATTCCATTTTCAGCAACATTGAAAATGAATATATAAAACTGGTTGATTTGTCTTCAATGCAGAAAAACAGGCCTACCGTTCTTGATGGGTCAAGCTATAAAGGAGTCTGGTATACTGCCGGTGGCAACAGTTATTCTGCAAAATTGTATGCGGATGCAGGAGCAGAGTATTATTGGCGTTCCGATAGCAACAAAGGATCTATTCCGGTCAGTTTTGAGACTATCATTGATAAACAATCCGATGCAGATTACTGGTTTGGACCATCAACAGGAACCCGTGAAGATTTGTTAAAAATTGACAAGAGGTACATTAAACTGAAACCATTTCGTGAAGGATCTGTTTATTTTTTTGGCAAAAAAGTGAATCCTCATGGTGGTTTGGATTATTTTGAAAGCGGAGTAACACGCCCGGACATTATTTTAAAAGATTTAATCTGGGTTTTTCATCCCGAATTATTAGATTCGAACTATGATCCTGTTTACCTTGAAAAAATGAAATAATGCCATTAATCTTAATACCATGAGGAACAGGATAACTACACTTGTACTTCTTGCCCTTATAATTCCCATAATTGTGTTGTTATTGCTTGATCTGTGGCTGGGGAGCGTCTACATTCCTGTTGATCACTTTTTCGATATTCTTACCGGGAGATCTGACAATACCGGGTGGAACTATATTGTTTTTTATTTAAGGTTGCCCAGGGCCATAACTGCTATTATTACAGGAGCTGGATTGTCTGTTGCAGGTTTGATGATGCAAACTCTGTTTCGCAATCCTCTTGCCGGTCCGTTCGTTCTTGGCATAAGCTCCGGGGCAAGTCTTGGTGTGGCAGTTTTTGTTATGTCCTCTTCTGTTGTCACGTTTTTTAACATTGAGATTGGATATTTTTTCGGAGCAGGAGGACAAGTTGTTGCTTCAATTTTTGGTTCATCTCTGGTTTTTCTGTTAATAATCGCTTTTTCATCCAAAGTCAGGGATACAATCTCATTGCTTATCATCGGAATTATGTTCGGTAGTCTTGCAACCGCCATTGTGAGTATTTTGCAATACTTTAGTGAGCCTGAACTTGTTCAGAAATTCGTTATCTGGACATTGGGAAGTTTATCTTCCACCGGCTGGGAACAACTTGGTCTGATGATACCTCTTGTTTGTTCAGGTTTTGTGGTGGCGGTTTTCCTTATTAAACCTATGAATGCTCTTTTACTGGGTGAAGAAAATGCCAGGGCTACAGGAGTAAGAATAAAGCGTATTAAGTATTTAATTCTTATTTCTTCGAGTCTGATCACCGGGTCGCTGGTAGCTTTTACTGGTCCGATTGCATTTATCGGACTCTCTGTTCCGCACATTGTTCGATTGTTGTTTGGTACGTCGAACCACCGAATCGTGTTGCCCGGATCAATTCTTCTTGGCGCAATGTTGGTAACAATTTGTGATATACTATCCCAAATTCCGGGTCACAGTATGGTTTTACCTATCAATGCGATTACTGCATTATTTGGTGCTCCTGTGGTGATATGGATCATAATTGGAAGGAAAAACAGAAAAATTGCTTTCTGATGTTTGAAGATCATCATACACATTTGGTTACCGAGAATCTATGTCTCGGATATTATAACAAAGAAGGCAGGTTATCTTTGCTTCAGAAAGATATCAATGAGAGTCTTGTTGAGGGTGAACTGGTTTGTTTGATTGGACCAAATGGTTCAGGCAAATCCACTTTGATACGGACTATTGCCGGCCTGCAAAAACCGGTTGGCGGAAAGGTTTTTATTGGATCACGTGAAATCGGTCAATTAACAAATACGGAAAAAAGCAAACATTTAAGTATAGTGCTTACCGGCAATGCAGTTATGGGCAATATTACTGTTTCAGAGATCGTCGCACTGGGCAGGTACAATTATACCAATTGGATTGGCACACTTGAAAAAGAAGACAGAGGGAAGATATCAGGGTCACTTAAAAAGGTTGGACTCAGGGAGTTTGAAAACAGAAGATTTGATACTTTAAGCGATGGTGAAAAACAGAGAGTATTTATTGCAAAGGGTCTTGCATCTGATGCCCCGGTCATGCTTCTTGACGAACCTACTTCTCATCTGGATATTCCAAATAAAGCCGGCATATTAAGTTTGCTGCGGAATCTGGCTCACAGATCAACCAGGGCAGTATTGGTTGCTACTCACGAACTGGACCTTGCGCTCAAACTTGCCGATGCAATATGGTTTCTGCTGCCTGATAAAAGTATCTTTAAATCCACGCCTGAAGAACTTATTTTTTCAGGGAAACTGAATGAGGTTTTTGGAAACGAATTGGTGTCATTTCATGGTAACTCCGGTACCTTTTCGGTGAATACAGAATACATTGGTTCCGTATCCTTAAAAGGAGAAGGTAAATTTATGGAAATTACGGCCAGAGCATTGGATCGAATTGGAATCAAAGTCAATTTACACAGTTCGGATGATCCGGTAAAAGTATGTATCGACAACGATCATTGGATTATCGATTGGAAAGGAAAGAAATCAGAATCTTTTTTTCTTGTGGAAACCTGCAGAATATTAAGAAAGGCTGTTAATAAATGAGGTTTATCTCGGAATAATGAAAACTGACAAAGTAAAGAAATATCCGCTAAATGAGTATTATTCGCATATCTACCGCCGATACGATCTGATTAACAAGCTGTTTACTTTTAGCCTGGACAGAAGATGGAGAAGGCAGGCTGTGAATACCTGCTTATCTTATCATCCTGAGAAAGTGCTTGATCTATGCAGCGGAACGGGAGAAATTGCAATAAGAATTTCCGAATTGGCAGAAAACGATCTGAGGATAGTAGCTTATGATAGTAATGAAAAGATGCTTTTACTGGCTAATAAAAAAGCTCAGAATAAAAAACTGAAGAATATAGAATTCATCCTTGGCGATGCAGCAAAACTTCCATTTGAGAACAAATCATTTGATTGTATTGCTATTGCTTTTGGATTCAGAAATTTAACATACAATAATAAAGCCGGTAAAAAAAATGTGATGGAAATGAACCGTATTTTAAGAGAAAAAGGAAAATTGATCATACTGGAAAGCGGAATTCCGAAGAATACCTTTATTAAGGTTCTGTACAGGGCATATTTAAGAATACTGCTTATACCGCTTGGAGGATTGATTTCAGGAAATTGGCAGGCATATAAGTATCTGGCAGAATCGTCAGTGAATTTTTATAGTCCAACTGAGATCAGGCAATTGTTGAAAAATTATAATTTTCATTTAATCAGTCAAAGAAATTATTTTCTTGGAGTTGCAAATCTTATTGTTGCTGAAAAGATGAAAGTTTAGCATACAGACTAAGTTTTATCAGCAATTGTTATTTTCTGTTTTCTTATATTTGAATGCAGATTGAAGAATGATATACCAGATCAATGACAATTGAAGAAATAAACCGGATTTGCAAGGATACCTTCATTGGATATCTTGATATAGAGTTTCTTGAGTATGGAGACAATTATGTCACTGCACGGATGCCAGTGGATGAAAATAAACTTCAGCCAATGGGGTTGCTGCATGGAGGGGCTTCACTGGCTTTGGCTGAAACTGTCGCCAGTGCAGGTTCTGTTTTTTTGGTGGATGAGAACAAATACAATGTTCTTGGTTTGCAGGTTACCGGCAACCACATTTCAACACTAAGTTCGGGTGAAGTTATTGCCAGGGCTGAAATAGTGCATAAGGGTAACTCAACTCATATTTGGGATGTAAAAATTTCTTCTCATGAGGGTAAACTTATCTCAGTTGCAAGGGTTACTAATATTATTATAGAAAAAGACCAATGAAACAGAGATTGATGGAGAAAGTTTGTAATACAACATGTTCGGTTCTTGAGGTTTTGCCATTTTGTCTGAAAAAAAGACTCATATTCTCTATTTATCGCCTGCCCGCTCAGAAAGATATAACATGCATAATTCAGAAGGATCATCATCTTAAAGAATTGAATGATCTTGATGAAATTGCAAATGAAGATGGTTTTCTGATCGCTCCTTTTTCAAAAAACACTTCAGATAAGAGTTATCTCATCAGACCGGATATTATTCTGACCAATACAATTACTCCAAAACAGTATAAAAGCATACAGTCTGTTCCTGCACCGCATTGTAACGGATCAGGACAAATTTCTCCGGAGGAGACAGGCAAATCAGATTATTTGTATCAAATAAAGAAGACACTCAGAGAAATTGAAAATGGCGAATATGATAAAGTTGTACTTTCAAGAGTGAAGATTGTCCGGGGAGCCTTCACAAACCATTTGAAAAGAATCTTTGAATTGTTATGCGAATCTTATCCGAATGCATTTGTATACTTATTTCGTTTTAAAGATCATTGCTGGATAGGTGCAACTCCTGAACCATTGATATGCACAAAGGAGGATAAGTTGTATACGGTTTCACTTGCAGGTACTCGTCCATACAGTGAAAGCAACATGAATATCAGCAACTGGAATCATAAGGAACTTAATGAACAGGAATATGTCACAAAGAATATTGAAAATGTTTTGGATGAGTATCAGGTAAGCAATTACCAAAAAAAAGGACCTTACACAAAAAAAGCGGGTAAGTTGATTCATCTGCGAACAGATTTTAATTTTACATTTGATACAGTCAGTGATAAGCTTTCCTCACTCATCGATGCTCTTCATCCCACTTCAGCAATTTGTGGTATGCCAATGGAGAAATCCCTGGGTTTTATTAAGGGAATTGAAAAGCATAACAGGGAATATTATACCGGTTACCTTGGCCCGGTAGGTATTGATGATCGTCTGCAATTGTACGTAAACCTCCGGTGTATGAAAGTTTTGGATCATAAACTTGCATTGTATGTCGGAGGAGGAATTACAGATGAATCTGTGCCGGAAGATGAATGGGAGGAAACTGAAATAAAGGCAGAAACTCTTCTCTCAGTTGTCCAGCAAATTCAATAAATGTTGCACCCAAAACAACATATCAGAGACCTGAGTGAAATCTGCTATCATTACGGAGTAAAATATGTTATTATTTCTCCGGGTTCCCGGAACGCACCCCTGATTGAAGCATTCCTGGAACGTTTTAAAGACAATTGTATCAGCATAGTAGACGAACGAAGTGCCGGCTATTTTGCACTTGGTCTGGCCCGTAAATCTGGTTCCCCTGTCGTATTAATATGTACATCAGGTACTGCCGTATTAAACTACGGACCAGCTTTGGCTGAAGCATATTATCAAAGGATTCCATTGATCGCATTAACCGCAGACAGGCCTGAAGAGTTGATAGATCAACAGGATAATCAGACAATCAGGCAAAGGGGTATTTTTAAAAATATCACAAAAGGGCACTATCATCTTTTTCAGAATATCAGCTCAAAAGCCATTCTTTCGGAAGTTCATAGACAAATTGAAAGAGCTATTGAAAAATGTCTGGAAGGAGCAAAAGGGCCGGTACATATTAATGTTCCGCTTTCCGAACCATTGTATGATAATTTGCCTGAAATTTCCCCGGATTTAATAACGAAAAAGTCTGATGGTAAGAAATCCATGATTTGTTTATCGGATGAGAATTGTGAAAAATTCAGACAGGCTGGAAACATTTTAATTATACACGGGCTGGATTTTCAAGAATCCGATACGCCATCGTTATTAAATTCTCTCTCACAAACCAGTGGTATTGTAGTTGTTGCTGAAAATATTGCCAATACTACAGGAGAAAAAATCATAGATATACCGGAGCTTCTGTTAACATACAATAACAAAGACAGTTTGATACTTCCGGATCTTGTTATCTATTCGGGAGGACAGATTGTATCAAAGAAACTGAAGCTGTACGTCAGAGGACTAAAAAATATAGAATGTTGGAGAATTGGTGAAGATGAATATACCATTGATACATTCCAAAAATCAAATGAAGTAATTTCAGGACCTCATTCCGAAGTCTACGCTGTTTTAAATTCTCTTTCACGGAAAGCCAGGAATGAAGCATTTAAGGAATCCTGGTTGGTTGCAAAAAGAGCTGTTGAAAAGAAGCGCGCAAAAATTCTTAAGGAAATGCCTTTTTCTGATCTGAAGGTACATCATCTTCTTCTTGAAAAGATGCCTGTTGGTATAAATCTGGAATTGGGCAACAGCAGTATCATTCGATATGCCCAGGTATTTAACACAAAAAATGGGTTGAAGTATTATTCGAATCGTGGTGTATCAGGCATAGATGGCTGTCTTTCAGCTGCTTGCGGAACAGCTTTTGTTTCAGATGAGTTAACTGTAGCGATAGTTGGAGATCTGAGTTTTGTTTACGATTCAAATGCACTATGGAACAGGGAATTATCTGAAAACCTGCGAATCGTTGTAATAAACAATTCGGGAGGTGATATATTTGGTCTTATTGAAGGACCCTCACGAAGCCCGGGATTTATTAAATATTACAGGGCACATCATCCGGTAGAGATTCAAAAACTGGCTGAAGCATTTAATTTAGGCTACTTTTGTGTTGAAAATGAGAATCAACTTGAAATTGTTCTGCAAAAGTTCCTCAAAAAAAGTGAAAGGGCTTTATTAATGGAAGTGAAAACGAATAAACGAAATAACAAAAAATCATTCAATTTGATAACGGGAAGAATTTCATCAATTGATGATCCGGAATAAAAAATATGCAACTATGGCTGAACATTATAAATGGACAACATTAAAAAAATACCATGACATTTGTTTTGACTATTTGAAAGGGATCGCTAAAATAACAATAAACCGGCCGCGCTATCACAATGCTTTTACACCTGACACAACAAAGGAGATGTGTGATGCTATGGTTCGTTGCCGTGAAGACCGTAACATTTCGGTTGTTGTTTTGACAGGTGCAGGAGATAAGGCTTTCTGCAGCGGAGGCGATCAAAATGTTAAGGGTCATGCGGGTTATATTGGGAAAGATGGTATTCCGCGCCTGAATATTCTTGATTTGCAAAAACAAATACGCACATTGCCTAAACCTGTAATAGCAATGGTAAATGGATACGCGATTGGAGGGGGGCATGTACTTCATGTAGTATGTGACCTTACTATTGCCTCTGAAAACGCCAGATTTGGTCAGACAGGTCCGAAAGTGGGCAGCTTTGACGCCGGATTCGGATCTTCCTACCTTGCAAGAATTGTTGGACAAAAGAAAGCACGGGAAATATGGTTTTTATGTGAACAGTATTCAGCACAGGAAGCTTTGCAAATGGGACTGGTAAATAAAGTTGTGCCTCTTAGTGAACTTGAGAATGAAACAATAACATGGTGTAAAAAAATTATGGAAAAAAGTCCGCTGGCATTGAGAATGATCAAAGCCGGGCTTAATGCTGAACTGGACGGACAAACCGGTTTGCAGGAATTTGCCGGAAACGCTACCATGCTATACTATATGACAGATGAGGCTCAGGAAGGGAAAAAAGCTTTCCTGGAAAAGCGCAAACCTGGGTTTAACAAATATCCAAAACTTCCCTGATCGTATCTGTGATGAAAATTAACATTTGGTTAAAAGCCTTCAGGCTGAGGACACTTCCCCTGGCGTTATCATGTTCAATTCTTGGGAGCTTTTTGGCTTATGCCGACGGAAAATATCGCTGGATGATCTTTTTATTCTCTTCTCTTACGATTCTCTTTTTACAGATATTATCCAATCTGGCAAATGACTACGGAGATACAATCCATGGAGTTGATAATGAAAAACGTGTGGGACCTGAAAGAGTAACACAAACCGGATTGGTCAGTAAAAAACAGATGCGCAGAATGATATGTGTATTTATCATTTTATCTTTTTTATCAGGAAGCATACTGATCTTTATCGGGTTACATAACATTTTCCATATTGTATTGTTTTTTGTTTTGGGTTTGGCTGCAATCTGTGCAGCCATCAAATATACAATCGGAAAAAATCCGTTTGGCTATGTTGGTCTGGGTGACCTTTTTGTGTTTTTGTTTTTTGGAATTGCCGGAGTTGCCGGGACGTATTATTTGCATACACAAACCATGAATTTCTGGATTTTTCTTCCGGCTTCTGCCATTGGAATGCTTAGCTCCGGTGTTTTGAACCTCAACAATTTAAGAGACATTGAAAACGATGCCCGCACAGGGAAAAAAACACTGGTTGTAAGGCTGGGGACAAAAGCTGCAAAATATTATCATGTATCTTTGCTTTCACTTTCTTTACTTATGAGCCTCATTTATACTTTCAAGTATTATCATTCGGTCTATCAGTTTTTATATGTTCTTACATTTCCTTTGTTTGTATATAATATTCACGTTGTATTGCAAAATGCAGAGCCTATTAAGCTTAATGGCGAATTGAAGAAACTTGCATTTAGCACTTTTGCATTTTCTGTTACCTTTGGTATAGGATTGATTTTATAATGATAAAAGCGACAACAAGATATTATGAATTTGAATTTCAGCGACCGGCAGTCACATCTCGCAATATTCTGGCCAGGAAGGCTGTCTATTTCCTGATACTTTACGATACTGATAATCCTAAGGCTGTCGGGATAGGAGAATGTTCACTTTTTCCGGGTTTGAGCATGGATGACGTGGATGGATTTGAAAAAAAACTGAGTAAAATTGTTGAACAAATAAATATCGGGAAGTTCAATTTTAAAACATCACTGTATGAATGGCCATCTATAAGCTTTGCCCTTGAAACTGCATTGAAAGACCTGACAAATAGTGGGAGCAAGATATTATTTCCGTCTGCTTTTACAAGAGGGGAAGATTCCATTTCAATTAACGGACTCATTTGGATAGGAGATAAGGAAGAACTTACCAGACAAATAAAGAATAAGTTAAAAGAAGGATTTGCATGTTTGAAGCTAAAAATCGGGACTATTGACTTTGATGATGAATATGAAATACTTTCTCATATCAGGAATACTTATAGCAGAGATGATCTTGAGATACGTGTGGATGCAAACGGAGCCTTTTCCCCGAAAGAAGCCCCGGATATTTTAAATTTATTGGCCGAGCTGGAAATACACAGTATTGAACAACCCATTATGCCTTCGCAGATTGAAGAAATGGCAGTTATTTGTGAAAAATCACCAATCCCTGTGGCGCTCGATGAAGAACTTATCGGAAAATACCCTGTCGAAAACAAATTGCAGTTGCTCAGAATCATCAAACCACAGTATATTGTTCTGAAGCCAGGTATTCTGGGAGGGATAAAAGCCTGTGAAGAATGGATCAGGTTGGCTGAGAAGATGAACATTGGATGGTGGATTACTTCTTCTCTTGAGACAAATATAGGATTAAATGCTATTGCACAATGGACCTATACTCTTAATCATTCAGTATATCATGGATTAAGCACTGGAAAATTGTTCAAAAATAATATTGACTCACCTATTGCGCTGAAGGGAGAAAAGTTGTATTATTTCCCTTACAAAAAGTGGGATCTGAGCCTTTTTACTTCAAAAAGCAAGGGATATGCATAAAACTTATAACGGATTATTGCTAAACAATAAAATTTATCCCATAGATGACCTGAAATATCTGTGTGAAGGTTTTTTAGATGATCAGAGTGTATCTCAGTGGGAAAAAAAGGTGTATAAATTTATCCTCGAATGGATTGACGAAAAAGATTACATAATTCAAATGTCATCAGGCACGACCGGAAAGCAAAAAAAACTCCGGTTGTCTAAAGAATCCATGATGTATTCCGCACAAAACACCTGTGATTATTTTAATCTTAAATTTGGACAAAATGCATTATTGTGTCTTCCGGTAGACTATATCGCAGGTAAAATGATGATAGTCAGAGCTTTTGCAGGAGGTTTGAATTTGCTGCTTTCTGAACCGACAAGTATGCCTGATTTTGGCAGTTTCAGAAATATTGATTTTTGCGCGATGGTTCCTTTACAGGTTTACAATTCATTAAATAGTGTTGAAACTCTGCGAAGGATAAAAAAACTTATTATTGGAGGAGCGGAAATAAGGAATGAGCTGGAAGTTTTATTGCGTGATTTACCAATTGAAGTATATGCGACCTATGGTATGGCAGAAGCATGTTCGCATGTTGCAATCAGAAGATTGAGCGGAACAGAATATGAAAGATACTATCATGCAATGCCTGAAGTTAAATTTAAAGTTGATGATAGAAACTGTTTGATCATTGAAGCGAAATACCTTAAGGATAAAATAATTACCAATGATGTTGTTGATCTGGTAAATTCAAAGAAATTCAGATGGATTGGGAGATATGATAATCTGATAAATTCCGGTGGAATTAAAATAGTACCTGAAGAGGTGGAAGCGGTGATCTCCAAATCAACGGGTATGGATTGTGCTGTTATTGGATTGCCTGATACAAAACTTGGTCAGAAGGTTGTTCTGATCCTTGAGAAGGGAGGCAGCGAAGTAACAAAAGAAGAAATAAAAACCATGCTTAAAAACGAACTTCCTAAGCATTTGCAACCAAGGGAAATTATTTATGTTGATGAGCTGCCAAGGAATCATACTTTTAAAGTAGACAGACACAAGCTTATCAAACAGTTTGAGTAAAGATTCTTATAGTGAATCAACAAATTCTTTGAGCCTTCTTCGGATCTCTGCTGCTGTTTTTTCCAAAGATACATTATGGATAGCCTGCATTGAAGCAATTGGATCAATCGCTGATATTTCTGACTGATCATTTCCTTTGTCCTGAATTACTACGTTGCAGGGCAGCATTAATCCAATATGTTCTTCTGCAGTAACTGCTTCGTACGCATGTTTTGGGCTACAGGCACCCAGGATCTTATAAGGTCTGAAATCAACATGCAATTTCTTTTTGAATTTTTTATGCATTTCCAGTTCGGTCACAACACCAAACCCATACATCTTTAATTTTTCTTCAACATAGGGCTGCGCCTGTTCGTATGTTTTTTTAATTGTTTTTGAGAAATAATAACTCATGCTAAACAGATTTTTGTATTACAAATATGAAGAATACTTGCTTTTTCCGTATAATAAAACCCTTCATCCGGATCCACACTTCTTACCTGGAGTAAATTGTTGATTTAATTTTCAGGTAATTTGGTAAAAAGAGACACGCGTATATTTATTGATCTTTTGCTGCAAAATGCAACAGTTGTTTTTCATACGCTGTAATTTCGATCTTGCCCGTGCGTCTCAGGGAACGATTCAGCTTTTTATTTGTTTTGTCTTGTTTTTCTTTTTCTTAAGAACATCATTGATCGAATCTCCAACCAAATAACCTATCAATCCCCCTGCTATAACACTTGTATACCAATTTGCAGTTATGGGGCACGAACCGGAATTACATCCAATAAACCTCCAGTATAAATATCCTCCAACAATACCGATTGTTGTAACAACAATTGTAAGAAGATACTTTTTGATTGTTCTTAACATTAGTTCACTTTCAATACATCACCAATTGCTTTTCTGAATGTTTCTTTGGGCAGGGCACCCATAGCCATCTGGGGCTGTCCGTTAACAGGCACGAACAATAAACTGGGGATGCTCTGTATTCCAAACATTGCAGATATTTCACGCTCTTCTTCCGTATTTACCTTAAAGATATCTATTTTATCGCCATATTCTTCTTTCAATTCTTCAAGAACAGGGGCAACAATTTTACATGGTCCGCACCAATCTGCATAAAAATCTATGATGGCCGGTCGCTGACCTTCAAACTTCCACTCTTTGTTTGTTTCAAAGTTAAATACTTTCACCTTAAAACTTTCTTTTGTTAAATGCTCTAATGCCATAGTGTATTTTTTTATAGTATATGATACTTATTGTTACATCAAATAACATACCAAAATATATAAATA
>JAFGQO010000151.1 GCA_016935615.1 Bacteroidales bacterium | reverse complement strand
CATGCAAGCAATTTGGTTACTGTTGAAGGTTGTGACAGTGTGATCACTACAACTGTGAATGTAAACCCGGTATACGATTTGACAGAAAACGTTTCCGTCTGCAGTGGTGAAAGTTACACTTTCCCTGATGGCACTTTACAGGATAATATTACCTCCTCAATTTCACACACCAGTAACCTTGTGTCTGTTGATGGATGTGACAGTACAATAGTAACATATCTTGATATTGTATCAGTTGATAATACGATTATTCAGAATGAGGTAACATTGACCGCCAATGCTTCCGGTGCCGGCTATGAATGGGTAGATTGTGATAATGGGTATCAGCCGGTTGAAGGTGAGAATGGTCAATCATTTACACTGCTGCAAAGTGGAAATTATGCAGTTGTTGTTACTGAGAACGGTTGTTCATCCATATCTGATTGTTACTATGTTGTTATATCAGGTGTTATGGAAAACAGTCTGATAAATAATGTGGACATATATCCTAATCCTGTAAAGGATTACGCAACAATTCGTTTTCCTGATTTTTCTTCCGGTGTATTGATCAGTGTTTTCAATCTTCAGGGCAGAAATGTATTGAATAAATCAGTTAATGAGGAGAAAATCATACAATTGGATATGCATGATCTGGAATCCGGCATCTATATTATTCATGTAAAAACAGATAACGAAAATATGATATTCAGGATACTAAAAGAATAAAATGTCCGTGCAATTTCAGAAAAACAAATTAATGTGAGTATCGTATGAATGTTAAATTCCTGATAATCAACAATTAACATAATTTATATTTAAAATATAACGTTTTTACGGTATGCCGTTCATCATTGATTAGCTTACTTTCGTCAAAATAAAAATAAATAGGATCAAATTTGAGGATTTGATACAAATCCTCTGTAATTCATTTAGCTGCAATAGATTACTAATCTGTGCTGGTTGATGTTTCTGGATAGAATTAAGAATTCTGTTCATTAAATAATGTAACTCTGGATTTAGGAAAGCAGTAAAACCAGATGATATAGAGGATCGATATAGAACTAAACCTGAGATGAAGTCATAAAAACTTCCTGTTTCTCAAAAAATTTAGCTGTCCCTGCCTAAATCTCAACTTGGACATGAAACAAACTATAGGATCATGAAAAAGTTTATTTTATTACTTACTGTAGTAGTAATAGGATTTACCTCATTTTGTCAGCAGAATTTCACTGACTTTCAGAATGCAGATTTGGTCATTGGACAAGCTGATTTCAGTTCGCGTATAATGAATTTCAGTGATTCTATAATTTATGCGCCTGCTTATGTGGCTATAAGTTCTCAGGGGATGCTGGCTGTTGCTGAACAGGCAGGCGGATCAATCAAGATTTGGTACAAATTGCCGGAAACCAACAGTCAACCGGCTGATGTGGAAGTCGGGAATCCTGATTTTAGTAAAATAGCACCCGGGCCTTCGGAATATTATTCCGATAGCTTTGACGGGATAGCATGGAGTCCGGACGGAAATAAACTCATTGCATCGTGCGGGAAGCAAAACAGGGTGCTGATCTGGAATTCCATACCTGTAATTAATGGACAGCCAGCCGATATTGTGTTAGGACAAAAAGACTTTTATTCAACCGATGCATCCGCGAAAAAAAATACCTTACATTCTCCGGCAGGTATCATGGTAGCACCGAATGGCAGATTGCTGGTTGCTGATATGAACAACAACAGGGTGCTGATATGGAATTCCATACCAACCACTATCGGGAAAGAGGCTGATGTTGTTATCGGGCAGCCTACTTTCAATGATAGTACACCCGGTTCGAAGGCTAATGAGTTGTATGCTCCAAGGGGTCTTCATTTGACAGTGGATGGCAGGTTGTTGGTTACAAATGTATTATCGCATAGTGTGTTCGTTTATGACTCCATTCCTGTCTCAGATAATGAATCAGCAACTGTGGTTATCGGCCAGGACGATTTTGGCAATTCTGCTTCCGGAACATCCGAATACAAACTGAATATGCCTTTTTCGGTTGTTACTACACAGGGTGGTAAGCTGGCAATAGCAGATTATGGCAACAACAGGGTTTTGATTTATAATACTATACCGGCAAAAAATGGTGCCGGCGCAAATATTGTTCTTGGTCAGAAAGATTTTTATTCTTCGTTTATGTTTGCTCCTGACGGTTTTCCTGAAAGCAACAATTTCTATGGTGTTACAGATGTTAAAAGCGATCTGGATGGAAGATTATGGGTAGCAGGGGACTCCATGAACAGGGCGATGGTATTTGGTGAGAAACCCAAGGAATCTGCAGAATTGACAATCACCTTAGAACAATCAGATGTGGTTTTATGCGAGATAAGTGACATAGTATACAAAATTACACTATTCAATGAAGGTCCGGATAGCGCATTTCATGTGGTTGCTGCTGCTGCTTTCCCTTTAGGATATACGTATGAAAATTCAATGACCGGAAACGGCATATACTATTCCAATTCAGGATACTGGAGAATACCTTCCATTGCACCCGGTGAAAGTGCGATCTTATACATTGACGGGTATGTCAATGGCAAAACAAAAGGATTATCCTTTACAAGTTACGCCAGTATTATTGGATCCTCTGCAACAGATAAAGACTTAAGCAATAATACAATAAACTCTTCAGTTACTATTGAAGCAATAAAATTGCCCGACGATCCGATCGTTTATAATGCACAGGTTTGTGAAGGGGAAAAGGCTATGTTATTTGCCGATGGAAGCGGAACCATATTATGGTATTCAGAGGATGATTGGTTTGATCCGATTGCCAAAGGCCTGTCCGTCAGCACAGGCTCTTTAACAGAATCAATTACCTATTATGCAAAAACCAGCGATGTATGCCCGGGACATACAAGGGTACCGGCAACTGTTGATGTAGGACACATATTCGATCTTTCTGAAACCGTATTTGTTTGCAGCGGCAGCAGCTATACTTATCCGGACGGTACTGTTCAAAGTAATATTACATCACCTGTAAGTCACATCAGCCATTTGAATACGATACTTGGTTGCGACAGTATCATTACAACCACGGTGAATGTTAATCCGGTGTACAATGCAATTGAATATGTTACTGTTTGCCAGGGCGATAGCTACACTTTTCCCGACGGTACCACGCATACAGATATTTCTGCTTCAACTGAATATACCAGCAATCTATATACTGTTAACGGATGCGATAGTATCATAGTCACTGAGATTACCGTTATGCCTGTATACAATCGGTCGGAGACTATTTCGGTATGCGAAGGAGAAAGCTATACATTTCCGGACGGTACAACACAGAATGACATTCATTCATCCCTTGAATATATAAGTTACCTGCAAACTTTCAATGGTTGTGACAGTATTATTATAACCACAGTACATGTTTATCCGGCATACGATGCAACTGAATCTGTTATTGTTTGTCAGGGCGATAGCTATATTTTTCCCGACGGTACTGTTGAATATGATATAATGGCACCTTTGAGCCATACCAGCATGTTAGTAACAGCAAATGGTTGTGACAGTATTATGACAACTTATGTGGAAATTATCGCTGTGGATGTTTCTGTAATACAGGACGGTTCAAATCTGACTGCCAATAATACATCGGGAACATATCAATGGATTGATTGTGTTCATGATAACGAGGTACTGGCAGGAGAAACCGGTCAGTCATTTACACCTTCTCAAAGCGGCAGCTATGCGATAATAATAACCGAGAACGGATGTACTGATACATCTGATTGTTATAGTATTGCACTTACCGGAATGGGACTTGTCAATTCTGAGAAGGATTTCATTGTATTTCCAAATCCTGTGAAGGATAAATTAACCATTCAATTTCCCGTTCCTGTTGATCAGGCAAACATCATTGTTACAAATTTGCAGGGTTCGAAAATGTTTGAACAGGTATATGATCCTGAGCATGACATGATCGAAATCAATCTTCGGGATTTGAAATCAGGGGTGTATCTGATCCATTTTCATTCGGAAAGCATAACCACTGTACTTAAGTTTTTGAAAGAATAGTTCAAAGACACTGGGTCTTATCCGGATGGTTCCTGGCAGAAGAAAATATACTTATATTTGATAAGGTCAGATTTTCAGAAAAACTTTCTTTTTAAAAAGAAATAACAGGAATAACCATTCAATACATATTAGTCCCGCTATAAGAACTATTGGTTCATAAATACCACAAAAACTTGCCAGTCCGCCAAAGATGAACTCAGAAGTCGCACTGAAATTGACCATGATCGTGGCCATGTAAATTGTGATTGAATTCTGTCCGATAACTCGGAAAAAAAATGACCATCCCCGAAGTTCCCAGACATCAACAATCAGATAAAAAATGGACAGAAGGAGAAGACTGAATCCACCAGCCAGTAAATTGAATGTTGAGGTCCACAGGGATTTTATTACCGGATAAAAAATATGAATACCCGAAGCAGCAATAACAAATACCAGGCCTGTTACAGAAAGGATCAGAACCTTTCGGTAATTTGTAAATTTATCCGACTGAAGTATGTCTCCCGCAACAGCCCCCAGCAATGTGATTCCGGAAGCTGAGACAATACACAGGATACCTTCGGGATCGTATATTTTTCCATACAAAGCTCCGGGAAGCAGCAATCTGTCGATAAAACTGTTTATACTGCATTCAGGAGAAAGCATGCCTGCTCCGCAACCCGGTACAGGAACAAGCAACTGAATGATTGCATAGATGAGCAGAATTCCAGAAAACCATAGCACCCTGATCCGGAATCTTTTTGTATTTATATAAATGATAACAGTTATGAGATAGGCAAGTCCTATTTGTCCTAAAACACTGGCAAATCTGAAAGACGAAAACTCCAGTGTAAGCAGACCATTGTATAGAAATCCCAGAATGATCAGGATAATTGCTCTTTTAATACTCTTTTTATACAATGATGTTTTGCTGACTCCATAAAGCAGTTTATTTGTCAGGGAAATTGAAACAGCTACTCCGGCAATGAACATGAATAATGGAAATACCAGGTCGTAAGCATGAAATCCGTCCCATTCTGCATGCTCCATTTGTAGCGCCCACCATTTTGTCCATCGATAGTTGGTTGTTTCCCCAAGTGTTCTGAACAACATATCTCCACCAATAATCCAGAACATATCAAAACCGCGTAAAGTATCCAGTGATAGAAGTCGTTTGGGTGAAGTCACGGAATTAAAATTCATAATATCAAGACTATAGTTCATAAAGATAACAATCCGGATCAATATATGAAAACCATAGCAGATAGAAGAGATAATCAGGAAGTTCTTTTTTGAAACAAGAAGTTAATTCAAATCAGCCTGACTGATCTTATTGTATAATTCCTGAATTTTTTGATTTGTGGTTTTTTGAAAATTCGATATTCTGGTTTTTACAATGTTTGGAGCATAGCTAAACGAATTGCCAATGTTTTTTGCTTTTATTTTATAGTTTTTCAGCAATATGGTTGCAATTTCATTGCCTTCTTTAAAATAGTCTTTAGTAGCTTTCAGTATCGTAGTTTTTTTAAATTTTGTCAGAGTCCTCAGACCTTCAAGAAGAACATACCTGACTCTTTTCCCATGGGTTTGATAATAGAAATTGATATATGTTTCTATCCCAAATCTCAGATCCTGTATTTCATCAAGTATCAGGTTGAGGTCCTTTTTAAATAGTACACGTTCGCCTGTATATGCACGGAAAGGATAGAGGTTATACTTTGCAAATTTTGCAGCAGTATGCCCCAGCACCATATCCGCTTCGTTATTTATCATTGGCTTCAGCATGATTTGAAAATGCTCCTTTCTGATGCCATGACTATCAGCATCCCAGAACATGATTATTTCATGGCTGGCATGCTTTACTCCAGTCACCATAGCGTAGCTTTTTCCTTTATTTTCAGGATGCCTTATGTAGGTAAATTTTACTGATCTTGAGAGATGTCCCAGCAATTCCTGTGATCTGTCTGTTGATCCGTCATCGACAACAATAATCTCACTTCCTGGATTGAAAGTACGGCAGGCTTCAACAACATTGCAAACTGTTTTTTCCTCATTATAGGAACAAATGATAATACTCAGGTCTTCCATTTCTTAAATAAGTTAAGTTAATACAAAGACACTTTTTCGTACCACCTGGTTGCAATAAAAACGATAAAACAGTTAATTTATTCTATATACAATAAAACATGCGCAAGATACTAAATATTTGAATGAAACCCTCATTCACTAACGTATATATCAAGTAAAGGAGTAAAACATGAGGGTTTCACAGTAAAAAAGGCAGAAATGCTGAATTATTTACATATATACAATTGATATACAAATGTTTAATTAAGTTTTATTCTGATAAAAGGATGTTAAAAACATGTAAATGGAGTTTTTACTTCTTACCATTATGCCTGAAAGGATTCAATGAAAGTTAATTCAACTCGTATCAGGATCTAACAATAATACTAAGTAGTGAATATTTCGGATATTTAATATGTTGAACCTTTCCTTTTCAATGGAACATTGGAATCATCAGATTGAAAAATTTGCCTGAAGATTATTGATGAAACATAACAATTATTATGAATCATTTCTTACTTTTGGCCTGCTATATCAATTCTATGTTAGCTGCGTTGAACATATTTCTTTTTGTATTTCTTTCCATAGGGAATTCTATACAAAATCCCGTATTCCAAAATGGATACGCTTCGGGATATTTTTCACCATGCTTTTGTCAATTCTATAACAACAATGAAACTGAAGCGGACTATCCTTCAGATCAGATCAAATATATTGTTTTGACCGAGGAATCATTTTCTTCTGATGACAGTGATAATTCGCTGTATTTCAAATTATTATCTTTAATAAATCATCTCAACCTGTTCTGTAAAGAACTGCAAATTCTAAAAAAAATACAATTCCATTTTACACATATTTCTTTTCTGGAATTGGATTTGCCTCCACCTGATTTATTTTTATAAGAATTATGAATTGTAGTCAATAAAGTGAAGATTCTTTTCGTTAGAAGTATGTTATTGAGTTGAACGACAGACTGGCAATTCAGAATACTGCATTGGTTTGGCTGATTATAATGAACCTGTGGTTACTAATGATGAAATAAGAAAATCAAATAAAAAGCAATTGCGATGAGTAAAGATGAAAAGTTAGCACAAATAGCTGCTAAGATTGACGAAGAGTATAGCATTCGTAAGCAGGCTTTGGATAATATAGTGGACAAGAATATTATCTGGCAACTTGCTGAATATGCGAAAGATGATTGGATACGGTTGGAAGCTGCAATAATTGCCAGGAATACTGAGATACTAAGAAGATTGATAAACCATCCAAATGAGCAGATCCGTTTAGAATCTGCAATTGAATTGAATGATCAGAAAGTTTTGACAGATATGGTTTTAAACAGTGAAGAAAACCTATATCGTGAAATGGCACTGAGATATATTACAGACAGAGAATTGCTGTATACTATTACTGAACAAAGCAACAGAGAAAAGGAAAAGGTTGAAGCTGCGATTGTTCTTGGCGACAGGTTGGTATTAAAAGATCTGTTTTATACTATACATGATGAAGAACTGCAATTTAAAATAGCCCGGAAGATAAATGATCCTGAATTGTTGCGGAAATTATCTGCAGGATCAACAAACAGCAGAGTACGTGATATGGCCGGAGATCTGGCAGATGATTTCAACCCTGGTTCTGATATTGATTGAGGGCGTAGTGAAATTGGCTGAGATCCCATGAGCAATATAAGGAGATTACTCAATTTCCGGTTTATCCTTCATTTTATAGGGCTTACCCTGCTTTTTGAAGGTGTTTTTATGTTACTGGACCTGCTTATCTGTTCAATATATGATACGGAAAGTACATTGGCAGTAGCAAAATCTTTGCTTATTACAGTGTCTGCAGGGTTTCTCCTTTTATTCTTTTTCAAGGCAAACAGTGAAGACAATACTACAGTACGCGATAGTTTTATCATTGTTTTTCTTAGCTGGTTGGTTTTATCACTTTTTGGTACGCTGCCGTTTCTTTTTTCAGATTCTATTCATAACCTCACTGATGCCATCTTTGAATCTGTATCGGGTTTTACAACAACAGGTTCATCGATTTTAACGGATATTGAAAGTATTCCACGTGGTATATTATTCTGGAGAAGCGAGACTCATTGGATCGGAGGAATGGGAATCATAGTCCTGGTGCTGGCGGTATTTCCTCATTTCAGGGTGAATGCCATGCAACTTTTTGGTGCTGAAACATCGGCAGTTGTTTTCGAAAAATTGAAACCACGTTTAATACAGAATGTGAAACGCATTTGGTTTATTTACCTTGTTTTAACTCTGACAGAAACCATACTCCTGTATTTGGGAGGAATGGATGTATTGGATAGTCTGTCGCACGCCTTCGGGACGGTAGCAACCGGCGGTTTTTCAACAAGAAATGCAAGTATAGCGGCTTTTTCTCCTTATATACAATATGTAGTTCTCCTTTTTATGATTCTCTCAGGGATAAATTTCGCCTTACATTACCTTGCATTTACGGGAAATTTTAAACGTATATTCAGGAATGAGGAATTCCGGTTTTATATTGGATTGATTGTAGCAGTTGGATTGTTAATTGCTTTTTATTTGTACATGAATATGGATTATTCTGTAGAAAAGGCGTTCCGTTTTTCCTTTTTCCAGGTTGTTTCTATTATTACATGTACAGGATATTCAACAGCAGATTATCAGGTTTGGCCATACCTTCCGGTGTTGTTTATCTTTTTGCTTATGCTAATCGGTGGCTGCGCAGGATCAACGAGCGGAGGGATCAAAGTAGTAAGAATCTGGATTGCAATAAAACGAATCAGATTGCAGGTCAAACAATTGATCCATCCATCCATGATAAGGCCATTAAAATATAATGAGCTGATAATTGAAACTAACCATCAGAATCTGATCTTCTCATATATATTGCTCTACCTGGCTGTATTCTTTATCGGAACATTTATTATGTCTCTTTTTGGATTGGATATTAAAACTGCAGCAGGGAGTGTTGCAACTACTATGGGTGGTGTCGGACCTGGATTTGGCAATGTTGGCCCGGCAGATAACTTCGCAGCTATTCCCCAACTTGGAAAAATGTTCCTGGCAATGCTCATGGTGTTGGGAAGATTGGAAATTTTTACGGTACTGATAATTTTTACTCCCAGTTTTTGGAGGATATAAAGATAAATCAAACTTATACCATTCATTAGATACAATTAACTGTATATGAAATCAATAGAAATTGACAACAAGCAGAATAAAGAAAAAGGAAGTACCTGGCCGGTAATTCTTTTTATGGCAGGAATGGTCCTGCTGATGATTTTACTGAAGCTGGCGTTGAATTATTTTCATTCCTGAATAGAAAAGAAATTGTGCAAAATTGCATCGTTGTAATCTTTGGCAGATTATTCTTCAACATGCATGATTTTTCCGTCAGGTGTCAGATTTATTGTATGATATTCTTCGTCCGAATATACGCTGATCTTGTAAAATTTTTCCCCGGTATTGTTTTCGACAAATTCTCCGTATGATATTTCATTGTCCGGAAATTCCTTTTCAATTGATGATAAAACGGCATCAGGGATTTCCAGATCGGATATAATTTTCCCCGTTTCTATCCATGATCCGTCACTAGTAAATATTGCAGTGAAGCTATCGCCTGAGATTTCGAAATCAATTTTATAATTATCGTCCTCGTTATACCAGCTAACATATTTGGCTTTAGGGTATTTTGCATAAAACGAGTCACTAATCTCATGAGGCAATGGTTCTTCTTGAGCAAATGTCATTGTACAAATGAGTACTGCAAGAATCAGATGGATGTTTTTCATATCAGTTTGTTATTGGTAAGTATTAAAAAGAAAAGCAAAACTAACCATACAGCATAAAAACCAAATGAAGGAGAGATTAAAAATGGATTAAAACAGTCAATTAATTCAAGGGTATTGAAATAATAAAGTTCGTTCCTTTTTTTAAGATTGAATTCACATGAATGGTTCCCTGATGAAGCATAATTATTTTTTGAACCAGGGATAATCCGATGCCATATCCTTTTTTTCTTTTCACATTTTTTGCGCGATAAAATGGTTGAAAGATATGATCGATTTCTTCTTCAGGAATTCCGATCCCGTTATCTTTAAACTCAACGACGACGTTTTCATCCATCACGGAAAGATAGACATCAGTTTTATTATCCATTGAATATTTACAGCCATTCTCAATCAGATTGCCGAAAGCTGTTTTTAAAAGCTGATCGTTTCCTCTGATCTTAAAATGATCTTCTTCTTCAATTGAATTGTCAAAAAGTATATTAATAATGAAATTTTTATGACGTTTTAAGATCTCGGCACGCGATCTCCATAAAATATCATCAATACGAACAGGATGAAAACTATCACTGCTAAAATCGTTTTCTACCCGGCTTAAAATCAACAATCTGTTGGCAAGCTGATTCAGACTTTTTATATCTTCAAGAACGGATACTATTACAGATTTATACTCTTCAGCTTTACGTTCCTGAAGCAAAGTTACTTCCAACTGACCTGTTATAACAGTCAGAGGTGTCCTCAATTCATGTGAAGAGTTGGCAATAAAATCTTTCTGTATCTTAAAAGCGGATTCCAGGCGTTCCAGCATTCGGTTAAAAGTATCTGATAATCCTGCAATTTCATCTTTCCCGTTGCCAAAATCAATTCTTGAATTCAGATTTGAGATACTAATATTATTTACCTGCTCAACAATCTGGGAAATAGGTTTGAGGATATTTGAGGCAAATATCCGGCCGGTATAGTAAACAACAATCACACTGACAATGAAGATGGCAGTGAGAATGAGAGTTAGAATTTTTAGCTTTCGAATACCAAAAACATCAATTGCAGAACAAAAAACAACAAGTTTCTCTTTGGTATTTTCATAACATAACCCATATATCTGCAAAGATTTAATATTGTATTTTATTTCTTTGCTTAACCTGACTTTCTCTAAAATTTCCGTTGTAAACAGTCTGTTTTTAGTTTTATCAGTGGTGAATAGGATTTTATCCTGAGCATTGAAAATGACAATTGTTTCTTCCGGCAATTTCCCGGGAATTATTTTTTCGATTTCCGATAGAGTATCAGGATCAATACCATCGTACTTGTCAATTATCCGGCCAATTG
>JAFGQO010000150.1 GCA_016935615.1 Bacteroidales bacterium | reverse complement strand
TCTCGCCCCGGCAGTCTATATGGTCATAAAAAAAACACCCTGATCAGAAAGGGTGATTCGTGAATTGTAATAAGTATAAGTTTGTGACCCCGGTGGGGCTCGAACCCACGACCCGCAGATTAAGAGTCTGCTGCTCTGCCAGCTGAGCTACGAGGCCGCTGCAAAAATAGAAAAATCATTTTATCAGACATGAGTTGTGTTCAAATAAAAAATCCAGAACTTTGTTTGCCCTGGATTTCCAATGTCACTGCCTTATTCCTTTTTGCCTTGTCTCATCTTGTTCATTACCGAGGTTGCAGTTGCTATTATTCCTGAAATATCAGCAAGATCTGACGGAATGATCATGGTATTATTTTCCTTTGCAAGTTTGCCAAACTCTGTTAAATATTGTTCCGCAATTCTCAGATTTACGGCATCAATACCGTTCTTATCTCCGATCGAGTTTGCAATCTGACGGATCCCGTTTGCCGTAGCAGTGGCAACAAGCTCAATTTCTGCTGCTTTTCCATCGGCTTCGTTTATCCTTCTTTGTTTCTCTCCTTCAGAACGTTTGATCAATTCCTGTTTATCCCCTTCGGCAACATTGATCTTGGCTTGTTTTTGTCCTTCAGATTCTGCAATCATGGCACGCTTTTCACGCTCAGCCCGCATTTGTTTTTCCATGGCATCTTTGATGCTCTGCGGCGGAGTGATATTCTTCACTTCATACCGTGCAACTTTAACTCCCCACGGATCACTTGCCTTATCAACAGCCTCAACAATTGAAGTATTAATTGTGTCCCGTTCCTCAAAAGTCTTATCAAGCTCCAATTTACCTATAACGCTCCTCATAGTGGTTTGCGCTATCTGTATTGAAGCGAACCTGTAATCATCAATGCCATAAGAAGCCTTGCTCGGATCAATAACCTGAAGATACAGTATGCCATCCACTTCTACCGCAATATTATCCTTTGTTATACAGATTTGAGAAGCCACATCAATAGCCTGTTCTTTCAAAGTATGTTTATATCTGACTTTATCAATAAAGGGTATTAAAACATTAAATCCCGCCTGGAGTGTAGCCCTGAACTTACCAAGACGCTCAACAATGAAGGCCGAACGTTGCGGGACAATCTTGATGGTCGATACAAATAGTATTAATACCAGGATTACCAGACCAATAACAATTACGGTTGATGAACTCATAATATTTAGTTTTTAAGGTTAGTTATAATGATGTTACCTTAAGGGTAATGCTTTCCTTATCGATGATTTTAACGCGGCTTCCTTTCCTGATTTCAATATCTGATACAGCACTCCATTGTGTTCCTTTAAAACTCACCTTTCCGGGAATTCCCGGTGATAAATCACTTTCTGCTAATGCAATTTTATTTATAAACTCTTCTTCAAGACTTCCCTGACTCAACTTATCCTCTTTGAAGAATTTTTCTTTAAGGAATCTTCTCAGAAGCAACAACCCCAGAACGGAAGTAATCCCAAAAATCAATAACTGGGCTGTTATACTCATATCGAAGAATACCAGTAACAAGGCAACAATCCATGCGCCTATCCCGAAAAAAATCAGAAACAATCCCGGGATCACAAGTTCAAGCAGCATTAAGGCAAGTCCGATAAGAAACCATATTACCGGAGGTGTAAGTAATTCCTGTAGCGACATATATTCTTTTTTGTATTGGTTTGACCTGTTTAAATATAATCATTTTATTGCTTAAAAAAACAGGCAATGAATTCCATTCAATCTAACCTCAGAATTATGAAATTATTAGGAAGCATATTAAACTAATACTTTTAAAATCTCAAAATGACACAATCCCTTAACTATATCCGTTATGTTCATTCGGGAAATATCTCGATTCAAAATATACAATCATGAATAGGTCATAACCCGGGTTTATCAGGTTCACTTTTTCATTCCTGATACGTATAAAATATTCCATGTTCATCGAAAGCTTTTTATAAAGCAATAAGAAAATTATGTATTTTTTAGTAATTTGGTGAAAATTCAAACACTTTCTATAAAAATGAAAAAGCTACTTGCCGGTTTTTTTATCTTCACCGTAACTTCTTTATGGATTTTATCGCAGGAACAACCCATAAAAGTTGAAAAGAAAGTATACAAATCTGAAGAGAACAACAGATTGTATGTAAATAAGGATCTCGGCATATATATCTGGTTATCGACATCTCCCGATTCAAATGCTGAAAAAATCCGTTTGATGAGCGAATCATCAAAAGAGTATTCAAACCCGATGTTTTTTGATACGGAAGGTTACAATACGGTCAGATCACCATGGAGGGTGGATACAACAACCAAGATCCCTATTTATCCTCGCGAGGATATAATTTTCGAAGTATACGCTGATGGGCTTCCTCCGGTTAGCAGATCAGTATTCCGGGCTTCTTCTTCCACAATTATCGGAGGAAAACAATATTATGGGTCAGATCTTCAGGTTGAAATACATGCATCTGATGCAGTATCTGGCATAGAATCAATAAAATACTGCCTGAATGACAAGCCATTTGCAGAATACAAGGAAGGACTTACAGGATTCAAAGAAGGAGAAAATATCCTTATTTATTATAGCACTGACAATGTAGGTAACCAGGAAAAAGCAACCGAAAAAGTATTTTATATCGATAACACACCTCCAACTACCGACTTTGTAATTGAAGGAATGACTAACGAAAAATATGTTTCAGCAAATACGACAATACAACTCACAAGCACTGATTCCTTATCAGGAGTCAAGGCAATTTACTACAGAATAAATAGCGGGAACAATAACAGATACTATAAACCGGTACCTGTAAGTCTTCTTGTAGCCGGTGCAGGAACTATAAGCTTTTATGCTGTTGATAATCTTGGAAACAAAGAAACCGAACAGACAATAGGTGGTAAAAAAAGTGCTTTGGAAAATGAGCCCTCATCCGTACCTGAAAATGTTACATTTGAATTTTATGTAGACAGGGACCCTCCTGAAATCAAACTATCCGTTGAGAATGATATTTACAATGGGAAATACGATTTTATTTCCCCCCGCAGTAAGATTAAGATCGAAGCAAAGGATGAAAAAGCCGGAGTTGAAAAAATCTTATACAGTATCAATTCAAATATTCTTGATAATGAATACGCTGAACCATTTGCTATCGATAATGAAGGTTTAAAGTATGTGCGTTTTAAAGCATCAGATTATGTGGGAAACGTATCTCCTGTTCAAATCCATGCTTATTTTTGTGATATTACACCACCGACTACAAGTATCACAATAGGTTCGCCAAAGTATGCTTCCCGGGATACCCTGTTTGTTTCCGATAAAACAAAGATTTCAATACATGCAAGTGACAATCAATCGGGAATAAAAGAAATAATATATAGCTTGAACAGTGAGGAGAACATGGTTTATAACTCTCCGCTCACAATCACAAAACCCGGTATCCATAGGTTGTCCTGGACCTCCTCAGACAATGTAAATAATGCAGATACCGTTAAAACACAACAGATTTTTGTCGACAATATCCCCCCGGTTATACATTATCATTTTAGTGTTGAATCAATAGGGAACAAAACCATAAGGGATGAAGTTTACACCATTTACCCAACCAATACAATGCTTTACATTGCAGCAACAGATGCCAGTTCAGGAGGAGAGAAAATAGAATATAAAATCAATGAAGGAAACAAACTTACTGCAAACCCCATAAAAGGATTGATTCCCGGTAATTACCTTGTTGAAATTGAAGCTTTTGATGTACTGGGAAATAAAAATATCAAGGAAATAAAATTTGCTATTGAAAAATGAGAAATCTTAAGGTAGTCTATCTATCATTCATTTTTTCTGTAATTTTTACTTTTAACCTCGAAGCCCAGGAAGAAAAATATATCGGCTTGTTTCTATACAATTTCACAAAATATTTTGACTGGCCGGAGACAGTAAAAAGTGGGGATTTCGTTATTGAAGTACTGGGACATAAGTCGGTCTATGACGAGCTCTTGAGAATTACGGCAAACAAAAAGATAGGCAATCAGAATATCGTTGTTAAAAACCCGGAAACTCCTGAAGCTATAGGCAAATGCCACATTATGTTTGTCGGACACTGGCACAGCAGGCATTTGCCGGTTATTCTGAACAAACTAAGCAATCATCCTTCATTGATAATTACAGAAATGGAAGGTCTTCTTGATCAGGGTTCAGCCATTAATTTTGTGATACGGGATGGTACTATTAAATTTGAAATGAAAATATCCAATGTCAACTCACACAATATAAAAACTGACCAGCGAATCAGAGAACTCGCCTACAAGGTAATCGATTAATCTCCACCACAGAATTTTGACTCACTGAATTGTATCAAATCCCGTAAAAGATTGCAAAACTTCAGGTACTGAAATACCTTTTGTGGTCTGATTATTTTCCAGTAAAGCAGCTACAATTCGGGGAAGAGCCAATGCACTCCCATTCAGTGTGTGTGCCAGCAAAGGCTTTTTTGAACTTTTATCCCTGTAACGCAGTTTTAATCGATTGGCCTGAAAAGATTCAAAATTTGAGACCGAACTAACTTCCAGCCATTTTTTCTGAGCAGCAGAAAACACCTCAAAATCATATGTTAGTGCAGATGCAAAACTCAGATCACCTCCACAAAGTTGCATAATCCGATAGGGCAGATTAAGCTTTTGAATGAGGCTTTCGACATGAATAACCATCTCATCCAGAGTCTGATATGATTTATCCGGATGTTGGATCTGAACAATTTCCACTTTATCAAACTGGTGCAAACGATTTAATCCGCGCACGTCTTTGCCATAAGAGCCTGCTTCCCTTCTGAAACAAGGTGTATAGGAAGTTTTTTTTATGGGAAATTCGCCCTCATCCAGTATAATATCCCGGTAAATATTTGTCACAGGTACTTCAGCTGTAGGGATCAAATAAAAATTGTCTGAGGCAACATGATACATCTGGCCTTCCTTATCAGGGAGTTGTCCGGTTCCAAAGCCCGAATCCTCATTCACCATCAGGGGAGGAAGAACTTCCTCATAACCTGCATTCTGGTTTTCATCGAGGAAAAAACTTATCAATGCCCTTTGAAATTTCGCGCCCTTTCCGGTGTATACAGGAAAACCTGCGCCGGTAATCTTGTTCCCCAACTCAAAATCTATTAATTTATATTTGGCAGCAAGCTCCCAATGAGGCATTGCTCCTTTCATTAATTCAGGCACAGAACCTCCTTCACGTATAACCAGGTTATGGTCTGAATTAGTTCCGGCAGGAGTTGATTCATGCGGGATATTCGGGATTTGAATCAACAGATCATCAAGTGATCTGTTCCTTTCATTTAATTTTTGATTCAGTTCTTTTACTTCATCCTTAATAAGAACCGTCTTGTCTTTCATCCTGTTTGCTTCTTCAGTCTTACCTTCTTTAAACAGTATCCCAATCTGTTTTGATAACACATTTAACTCACTCTCCAGAGAATTGGTCTCATTTTGTAAATGCCTTCGCTGTTTGTCAACTTCCAGGATCTTATCCAGAATTGAAGTCGCATCGAAATTTTTTATTTTTAGTTTTTCAATTACAATTTTGGCGTTTTCTCTAATGAAATTGATTTGAAGCATTACAAACAAAAGTTAGGAATAAAAAAACTCCTGCAAATTACAACAACTTAATCTACAGGAGGTGATTCTATCAAAGAATTTTTCAGATTATTTAGCAGGCGGAACAACCGAAACATACGATCTGTTGTTTCTCTTTTTTCTGAACTCTACAATACCGTCAACAAGAGAATACAATGTATGGTCTTTCCCTATTCCGACATTCGTGCCGGGATGATGTTGCGTACCGCGTTGCCGTACTAAGATATTTCCGGCTTTGGCAAACTGACCACCGTATATTTTCACTCCAAGGCGTTTGCTTTCCGATTCACGACCATTTCTTGAACTTCCGGCTCCTTTTTTATGTGCCATTTTTACTCAATTATAGTTTATTAACTAGCTCTCTTTCTTTTTATTTGCAGGCTTAGCAACTTTTTTTGCCTGAGGTTTTTTTGTTGTTGCGGATTTAGCTTTCGGCTGAGGTTTTGTTTCTTTTTTTGCAACAGTACTTTTTGCTCCCGGCGAAGTTTTGGATTTGTTTCCTGTTTTTTGTGCTGCTGATTTTGACGAGGTTTTCGGTTGTGGTTCCTTTTTCCGGGAAGTATCTTTTGGCAAAGGTTTTTTAGTATCAGAAATTTTTTCTTCGGTGGCTGCTTTTTGCACAGGTTTTGTTTCTGCTTTTTTTACATGAGTCGCGGCTTTCCCCGGAGCAATACTTTGAATAAGAAGCTCAGTCAATAGCTGACGATGACCATTTAGTACTTTATATCCTTTCCTTTTTTTCTTTTTAAACACTTTGACCTTATCTGCTTTTACATGAGATACAATAGTAGCTGAAACAACCATATCCTTCACAACAGGAGTTCCAACCTGTATTTTCCCATTGTCATCAACGAGAAGTATCTGATCAAAATCGACTTTGCTTCCTTCTTTGCCTTCCAGCCTGTTTACAAAAATTTTCTGATCTTTCTCTACCTTTAATTGTTGTCCGGCTATATCAACTATTGCGTACATTTTAAGTATATTAATTTCTGTTTTGGAACTTGGGAGTGCAAAAATATAAATTTTAATCGAACTACAAACAAAACAGAATAAATAAAATACGTGTTTGATGCCATAATTCAATAAAACCGAATTTCAGTTGCTTTTTTAATTATACTGCAGAAAGACGTTTTCTTTTGTATCTGTTTTTATGTCGATTTATCACTCTTACATATTTCATTATATTTGTAAAGCGTTTATTTAATTTTCAGAATTTAGGAATCATTTCTCAATGGATAAGATAAAACTAAATGTATTGGGCATCTCCTATAGTCAAACTCAAACTGGTGCTTACGCTTTAGTACTGGCGGAGGAAAATGGGAAAAGACGTATTCCTATTATTGTCGGAGGATTTGAAGCTCAGGCAATAGCCATTCAATTGGAAGGTTTAAAGCCTCCACGCCCGCTAACACATGATCTGTTCCATAATTTTGCCCGTACATTTAAAATCGACATTCTCGAAGTTACTATTCATAAACTTGAAGAAGGTGTTTTTCATTCAAAGCTGACATGCCACAATGGAATAGACACCATTGATATCGATACACGTACTTCTGATGCGATAGCTCTTGCTTTAAGGTTTAAGTGCCCAATCTATACAACCAGTGAAATAATAGACAGGGCAGGCATTGTACTTGATTTTGAACAAGAATCTGATGAATTTGATGAAAAAGAATCTGAATCAAAAAAGGATATTGAGGTTCAGGATGATCTAAAAGATAGCAAACTCAGTGAACTAAATATCAAAGATCTGGAACATTTGCTTCAGAAAGCAATAAAAGATGAAGATTACGAAAAAGCATCAAAAATTCGAGATGAATTAAATCGAAGAAAAGCAAATTAGTCACTTTCTCATTGTATAATTCATTCCAAATTTCTCAAGTAGTTCATATCAGATTTTTATCATTTAATTTTAAAATATCAATCGAATACAGGAATGAAAGTTTACTAATTCAAAATGCACGCCAAAATCAAAGAAAATTAATAAATTGCTTACTTGGTGAATGATTAGTTAATTTGATAAAATGAATTCCCAAAAAACAACCAGATCCATTGTTTATAGTATCGAAGAGTTTACCAAAATATCTTCTGTCGGAATGTTTTGGTGCGATAGAACAGGCCGGTTAATTAAATTAAATGATCCCCTCCTGAATTTATTGAATTTCAAAAGTGAAAATGAAGCACTTAAAGCTTTTAACCAAAATGTATTTCATGTCTTTCATGATGCTCATCTTATAAAAACCCTCATCGGAGAAATTCAACCCAACAATGCTTCTGCCCATCATATTGTTAAACTGTCTGTTCCAAAGAAAAAGCCCTTAACCATTTCTCTGGTTTTGGAAAAAGTGAACCTTGAAGAAGAATTGATCATCGGATATTGCAGTCTTTTAAAAAATAAAGTTCCACACTCTGATTTTGAAGAAAATTATACTCCGCCTGATGTTCCTGTCAAAACTCAGGATGCCCCAAAAGATTTGCAGCAAACTGATGTTCTAAATAATATTCCTTATCTCACCTGGTTAAAAGACAAAAATGGCAGATACCTGGCTGTAAACAAATCATTTATAGAATTCTTTCATCTGAACCATGATCAAATTCTGGGAAAAACCGATCGGGAAATTTTCCCTGTGGAAATTGCTCTAAGGCATGAAGCCTATGATAAAGAGATGAAAAAAAATAAAAAACGATTGCTTAAGGAAGAGAATTGGGGAGATGAAAATACTGCCTGCTGGGTAGAAATTTATACAACCCCTATATTTGACAATAAAAAGTCCCTTATTGGAATATCAGGCATTTCCAGCGATATTACAAACAGAAAAACAATGGAGGATACGATTATCCGAAATGAAGAACATTTCAGATCTCTGCTCAAGTATTCTTCAGATGCAATAACAATCCTGGATAAATCGGGAAAAATAATTTTTGAAAGTTCGTTACGCAATAGAATTTCAGATTTCATGATTGATGAAATTATCGGGAAATCATATCAGGAAATAATACATCCGGAAGATGTCATTAAATATAAAGAATGTCTTGATTCAATTATGGTCGAACCCGGAGCACAAACAAAATGCGAATACCGGAGTTTGCATAAAAATAAAAAATGGAAATATGTAGAATCCATATTTTCCAATCATCTTGATAATCCGTCAATACAAGGGATCGTAGTAAATACACGTGATATTTCCGACCGTAAAATGGCAGAATTAAAAGAACGTGTTTATCATGACAATTTGATCTTTTTAAGTAACTCGGCTCTTGAACTTTTAGGATTATCTGACAGAGACGAGATTTATAGATTCATTGGGAAAAAATTGTATGGTTTTCTCGAGAATTCAGTAATTATTGTATCATCGTATGATGAGAATCAAAAATATTTCGAAATAAAAGAAATAGAAGGAATTGAAGAACATTTGTCGATCATTCATAAAACAATTGGTATAGATCCCAGGGGACTTCAATATGGAAATAATTATTTACCTGAAAACCTTGAGAATAGTGGAAATGTTACAATTCTTACCGAAGGACTCGAGAAAATTGAACTCAATAAAGTAAAAAAAGCAGATATTAAAAAAGCTTCCAAAACACTCAATGTGAATAAGGTATACAATATCTCCATGTCTCGTGACAACAAACTGCTTGGGAATATTACCATCCTTACGCTGAACAAAACAATCATTAAGTTCAAACATATCATAGAGACTTTTGTCCACCAGATATCAGTAGCCCTGCATAGAAGTCAGCTCGAATATGAACTCTTACAGGCAAAAACCAAGGCGGAAGAATCTGATAAGTTAAAAACTGCCTTCCTGGCAAACATGTCGCATGAAATCAGAACCCCGATGAATGGTATCCTGGGATTTGCCGAGATGCTTAACGATGAATTCCTGAGTGAAGGAAACAGGAAAAAATATGTTGAAATAATCAACAACAACGGCAAAATGCTTATGAGCCTGATAGATGATATTATTGATTTTGCAAAGATTGAGGCTGGCCAGATCAAAATACTCAACCAGGAGTTTTCATTAAATTCCCTGTTAAACCAGATACATGCTTCTTTTCTTTCAGAGAGCCTCAGGAAGGATACAACAAGTGTAAAACTTCGTATCAGAAAAGCTTTTTCCAATGAAGATTGCTACATTCAGTCAGATCCAAATCGCATGAGACAGATTTTGACAAACCTGGTTGGAAATGCTTTCAAATTTACAAAAGAAGGTTATATTGAATTCGGTTATATTGCTCCTGAAGAGGGAATGATAGAATTTTTTGTGAAAGACACAGGGATTGGAATCCCTGAAGACAAGATAGGACTGATCTTTGAACGTTTTGTCCAGGCAGATTACTCCAGATCAAGAAAATATAGCGGTTCCGGCCTTGGATTGGCCATTTCGAAAGGATTTGTTGAATTACTGGGAGGAAAAATGTGGGTTGAATCCAAATTAAATGAAGGTTCCACTTTTCATTTTTCAATCCCGTATACTCCCTCAAAGAAAAAAACTCAGTCGGACATTGACGAAAAGAAACCAAAAGCAGATTACAACTGGCAGAATAAAGTTTTTCTGATTGCTGAAGATGATACTTTTAGCTATAAACTACTTGAAGGATTCCTGAAAAAAACAAATGCCGAAATTCTTCATGCTGAGGATGGAAAACAAGCTGTGGAGATCTGCAGGGAAAACAGCAAAATCGATTTGATATTAATGGATGTTCAAATGCCTGATATGAATGGTATTGAAGCTACAAGACTGATCAAAGAATTTCGCAAAGATCTTCCCATTATAGCCCAGACTGCAAATGCCATTGCAGAAGAAAAACAAAAATGTTATGAGGCAGGTTGTAATGATTTTGTAACAAAGCCAATCAATATCAGTGAGTTGTTTCTGAAAATAGACCAATGGCTCATCCCTAAACAGCCATGAATACAATTCATATTCTCTTTATTGTTTCTTTATCCTTTGGTATTCTCTATTTCACTGTAGTACTTAAACTTTGGTATGCATGGAAGAACATTCCGGTACATACAGAACTGCCAGATAACAACCATACCAAAGTAAGTGTTATTGTTGCCGCCCGCGATGAAGAAAATACTCTTCCCGATTTGATGATAGATATACTGAATCAAACCTATCCGAACCATCTCTTTGACGTCATTCTGGTTGATGATCATTCAAAAAAAAAGATATCAAATCTTTCTTTTTTTAAAACCACCGGAACAAAAAACCTGAGAATACTCGAATTGCCGGAAGAAACCATCGGCAAGAAAAAAGCTCTTCATTTCGGTGCATTAAGAAGTAATGCTGAACTGTTGCTATTTACTGATGCAGATTGCAGATTGTCTCCTGAATGGATTCAATCGCATGTGACAAAATACACAAAGGATCGTTCTGACTTAATTATTGGATTGGTAGATTATCTGACTTATGCCGGGGTTATCGAAAAGTTTTTCAGACTTGATTTAATAAGTCTGGTTGTTGCAGGTGCCGGATCTGCTTTTGCAGGAAGGCCAACCCTGTGCAATGGGGCAAATCTCGCTGTGAAAAAAGATGTGTACATGCAATTGGCGGATCATATCCTCCCGAATGTTCCTTCAGGTGATGATATATTTCTTTTACACCAGATAAAAAAAAACAGTACTAAGCCTGTCTCTGTTTTAAAATCAAAACAGGGGATAGTGAAAACCCGGACTCCGGAAAATATATTGGAATTTTTCAATCAACGAATCAGATGGGCATCAAAAAGCAAATTATATTCGGATCCGGATACCATTGTATTATCATTACTAATATTCATTGCCAATATTGTTATGGCTATATCATTAGTTCTCTGTCTGGTGTCATTTGGCAAATTATGGTATTTTCTCTCATTGATAATCCTTAAGACTACAGGAGACATATTTGTTGTTGGCAGCGGATTAAAATATTTTGGTAAGATAAAACACCTATTATGGTTGCCCCTGTTTGAATTATTTTATCCTTTTTACATTTTAGTGGCAGCAGCAGGTGGTATATTCAATGCCTATTCATGGAAACCTATCACAAAGAATAAATAGGATCATTCTGCCAGTACAAAGTTTTTAGAGATGCGTGTATTTGCATTTGAAATTACCAGTACATAATTTGCAGGCTTCAGGCTGACAATGATTCCGGATAAATCAAAATCATGCAATCCAACAGCAGGAGTCTCTCTGTAAAAAGAATTTATGAATTCTCCCGAAGTATTGAAAATTTCAAAAAAATAACTTCCTTCACTTAAAGCATTTAGCCTTACATTAAGTACCTTACTTGCCGGATTTGGGTAAATTTCAACATCCTCTTCATAAAACTGTTCAACACTTTTTAATGCATTCACATTGTATGCTGCCTGATAATGTATACTTTCCGAATTCCCTGTTTTCGCAGTATATGTTGTTAAAACAAGCAACGGATACCTGTGCGCCGAATTGTACCAGCGATACGTTATGATATAAACCTCCTGATCAAGGTTTGAATAATGGTTGGTATATTCTTTTTCGGTCCTGATCCTGAGCGTGTTTTCATATATTGTGTTGCCTGGTAAAATTAATGTTCCAAATGCATCTGCTTCAACAGAATAAGATCCGTTTATTGTGCTGTTAATGGTACCTTGATATGAAGCAGTACCTTCAACATGTCCGGAAAATACATCTTTGAATGCAAAGGGAAACTTTATTTTAATGAATGGTTGAGAAAAATGGATCTGATTTTTCCCATCATCAGTAGAATATCCGAATTGTTCCATCTTATCCTCACTAACTTTGAAAAAGAACCTTGAACTAAATTCCGTCAATTCCGTATTCGATTCCGGAAAGCACCTGCCGAATTCCGAATCCCCGGATTCATTGATAAACCCTTCAAAAGATTTAATGAACCTAAGTTCACTAAAATCCCAGGTTACATCCGATCCTGCTATTCCGGGATCCACGAATGAACAATAGGACATCGGATTATGCATACCCGGTTTTAAAGCATGATCTTCAAACTTAAGAACAGTTTGAGAATACGATATCGCAAAACAACTTACTGAAAGAACAAGAACAATTATCTTTTTCATGACAATTGGTATTAAACGTTCTCCTAAAGATAATAAAATAAAAGGAGTAAGTTTCCGGTTAATTGCCTAATTCCGAGATGAATTTTATTCTCATCAATCGTATATCTTCAATCGAGTATTCATCTTCCCCAAGTTCATTGACGGCATCCTCGATAGACTCGGTTTCAGCCTCTTCACGAAAATATTCGTAAATATCCTGCTGATGTTCAGAATCCATTACGCAATTAATATAGTAATCAAGATTCAGTTTTGTTCCTGAATTAACAATGGCTTCAACTTCGTCCAGCAACTGATTCATGCTTATGCCTTTTGCATCAGCAATATCATCCAGTGGAATTTTCCTGTCAATACTCTGAATGATATATACTTTAAGTCCCGATTTATTTACAACAGACTTGACAATCATATCCTGCGGACGAATTATTTCTTTCTCCTCAACATATTTGGCTATCAATTCAATAAATTCCTTACCATATCGCTTTGCCTTTCCGGCTCCGACTCCTGAAATATTCTGAAGTTCTTCGAAATTCGTTGGATACTGAATTGCCATGTCCTCCAGCGAAGGATCCTGAAAAATTACAAACGGAGGTACTTTTAACTTCTTTGAGATCTGTTTTCTCAGATCTTTCAGTATTTTAAATAATTCCTCATCAACAGCTCCCGATCCTGCCTGAGTATTTACAATAATATCTTCATCTTCTGTATCCGGATAATCATGATCTTCTGCCAACAGGAAAGAATATGGAGTCTCAAGATATTTCAGACCTCTCTCTTCCATCTTCAGCAGTCCGTAATTTTCAATCTCTTTCTGTAAAAATTTTGCGATCAGCGCCTGTCTTATTACCGCATTCCAGAATTTAACATCATGGTCATCCCCGGACCCAAACTCATCCAGATGATGATGTTTGTATGACTTAATGGCCTGTGTTTTGACTCCTGCCAGTATATTGGCTATATGATCAGTTTTAAATTTTTCCCTGACAGCTATCACTGTGTTCAGGACTTTTACAATATCGTCTTTCCCTTCAAACAGCTTTTTCGGATTCAGGCAATTGTCACAATTATCACAATTTTCAGTCATCTCCTCCCCGAAATAATTGAGCAATTGTTTCGGGCGACATACAGAGGATTCAGCATAGGAAACTGTTTCAAGAAGCAATTGTTTTCCTATCTCCTGTTCAGCAACAGGTTTGCCTTGCATGAATTTCTCAAGCTTTTGTATATCCTTATAGCTGTAAAATGCAATGCATATACCTTCACCGCCGTCACGACCGGCTCTTCCGGTTTCCTGATAATACCCTTCAAGACTTTTGGGAATGTCATAATGAATTACAAATCTGACATCTGGCTTATCAATGCCCATACCAAAAGCTATTGTCGCTACAATAACATCTATGTCCTCCATCAGGAATTTGTCCTGATTCTCAGTTCGTGTAGCAGCATCCATACCGGCATGATATGGTAAGGCTTTTACTCCATTTACCTTGAGGGTTTCGGCTAGTTCCTCTACTTTTCGCCGGCTTAAACAGTATATTATTCCCGATTTGCCCTGGTTGTTCCGAATGTATTTAATAATTTCTTTGGTAGCATTTTTCTTTTGACGTACTTCATAGTATAAATTCTCACGCCTGAATGAAGATTTAAAAACATTGGCATCCAGCATCTCAAGATTTTTCTGAATGTCATGCTGCACTTTTGGCGTAGCAGTTGCCGTAAGTGCTATAATCGGAGCTTTCCCTATTTTATTGATAATTGGCCTGATACGTCTGTATTCCGGCCTGAAATCATGTCCCCATTCAGATATACAATGTGCCTCATCAACTGCATAAAAAGAAACTCTCACCTGCTTTAAAAAATTAATATTCTCATCTTTTGTAAGGGATTCAGGAGCTACATAAAGCAACCTCGTTTTGCCGTCTATAACATCTGTTTTTACCTGGTTGATCTGACTTTTTGTGAGTGATGAATTCAAAAAATGAGCTACCCCGTCATCTTCGCTAAAACTCCGCATCGAATCAACCTGATTTTTCATTAAGGCGATAAGTGGAGATATTACTACTGCTGTTCCGTCAAGAATAAGTGAGGGCAACTGGTAACACAAAGATTTTCCTCCTCCGGTTGGCATAAGTACAAAAGTATCCTTCCCAGCCAAAACATTCTTTATTATCAGCTCTTGATTTCCTTTAAAACTGGTGAAACCGAAATACTTTTTCAGTACTTCATTAAGAGAAATGTCTGTTCCAACACTCATTATCTCCTCGATTAATTTCTAGGGTGTGTTTCTTATTCCGGATTTGATTTAGAGGATTTGAAATTGCTTGTTAATATACGCACCAAAGTATAAAAAGTTATGAATTCATATATCATTTGCAATTCAGTCAATGACTCGCCTCCTTTCTATATTAAAAATACTAAGTTTTTTTTAAACAGTCACAATATCAGAAATCATTATTAACTATGTTTGTGTGAAAATAAGAGACGATACTATATGAGCAAGAAGGATAATAATGAAATGACCTTTCTCGAACATCTTGAAGAACTTAGATGGCATATTATACGATCATTGATTGTTGTAATACTTATTGGAATCCTGGCTTTTGTCTTTAAGAAATTTGTATTTGATGTCATTATCCTTGGCCCAAGTCAATCCGACTTCTTTACCAATTACTGGTTATGCCGCATAGGTACGAACTCGTTTCTGAATACTTTAAAACTTTGTATAAATTCCAATCCTATCAAACTTCAAAACATTCAAATGGCAGGTCAATTTACTGCCCATATTAAAATTTCATTAATTGCCGGTATTATACTGGCATTCCCTTATCTTTTCTTTGAATTATGGAACTTTATAAAACCAGCATTATACACGAAAGAAAGAAAAATGGCACAAGGATCGATCGTTGCCATCTCGTTTCTCTTTTTTTTAGGGGTGGCGTTTGGATATTACATTATTTGTCCGCTTTCCATTAATTTTTTATACAATTACCAGGTTTCAGATCTTGCGGTCAATGATATCAAATTGATGTCATATATTTCCTTGATTGCAAGTGTTTGTCTTGGTTCAGGAGTATTGTTTGAATTGCCTGTAATTGTAATGTTCCTAAGTAAAATCGGGCTGTTAACGCCTGCATTCCTGAAAAAATACCGGAAACATGCTATTTTAATCATACTGGTTCTTTCGGCAATTATTACACCTCCTGATGTGTTCAGTCAGATACTGGTAGCCTTACCCCTGTTGCTGTTATATGAGATAAGTATTAAAATTTCTGCAGGAATTACAAAAAAACAGGAAATGATCAGTTAGAAAAAATTAAAATGACAACTATTTGATAATACACATGTCTTTTATAGAATAAAATTTACCATAATAGTACTATATTCAGACTTTTTAGCATACTCTCGCGATGGCATTTAGAAAAATTTTCATTTTACTGCTTGTTATAGTTTTATATGGTAATGCAAGTGCTCAAAACACACTTATCCGCGGTACTGTTACAGATGCAGAGACAGGCAAACCACTTCCATTTACCAACATAGTTTTTCTTCATAGTACAGTCGGGACAATTAGTGATTTTGACGGAATTTTTTACCTGGCAACTGAACAGGCAACCGACACTCTTATTGTATCAAGCCTGGGATATATCGCGTATAAAGTGCCAATTAAAAAAGGATCTGTTTATGAGTTACAGATCAATCTGCAACCAACAAGCCTTGCTATTGAGGAAGTAGTTGTTACACCGGGTGAGAATCCTGCCTTCAGAATATTACGCGAAATAGAAAAAAACAAGAATAAAAACAATCCTGACCGATTTTCCAGCTACCAGTATAAATCATACAATAAACTTCGCCTTGATCTCAATAACATTGATGATAAGTTCAAAAAACAACCTATTTTAAAACAATTCCAGTTTGTTTTTGATTATATGGACAGTTCGGAAGTATTTGGTAAAAACTATCTTCCTGTTCTCATATCTGAAAGTGTTACCAACTTTTATTATCAAAAAGATCCGAAAGTTGAACGTGAAACGATAGATGCTTTTAAAATAAGCGGCATTCAGAACAACACAATTTCCCAGTTTTCAGGGAAAATGTACCAGAGGCTGAATATATACAATAATTTCATGGACCTGTTTGAACCGGGATTTGTAAGTCCCATTGCTGATTTTGGGAAAATGTATTACAAGTATTACCTCGAAGACAGCGCTTTTATTGATAATTCGTGGTGTTATAAAATATCATTTAAACCAAAACGAATACTGGAAAGAACCTTCTATGGATATTTTTGGGTTGCCGACACTTCTTTTGCTATCAAAAAAGTTCAGTTGCGTGTGTCAAAAACTGTAAATATCAATTATCTGAACGATCTGATTGCCATAAATGAATACTCCAGGATAAACGATTCTACATGGTTTCTTACAGGAGAAGATCTGTTGCTTGATTTTTACATTACCGATAATACAACAGGCTTTTTCGGACGAAAAACATCCGTTTATGAAGATATAATTGTTGATCAGCCAATACCTGATAGTATTATTGACTTGAGAACAGATATTTATGTAGATCATGAGGACCTTGAAAAAGACTCTTTATTCTGGAAGGAGAACAGAAAAATTGATTTGAGTGAGGAAGATGATGATATTTATGAAATGGTGGATTCAGTTATGGAGGTGCCTGCATACAAAAGGATCTACGGATTGATAGAAATGCTGGTGGACTATTATCTTGTTTGGGGGCCAGTTGAATTGGGTCCCTACTATACTATTTACAGTCATAATCCTGTTGAAGGACACCGGTTCAGATTCGGAGGAAGAACAAGTAATAATTTCAGCACCAGGATACGATTCAGTGGTCATATTGCTTATGGAACACTCGATGAACGATGGAAATACGGAGTGGGGACAGAATATTTGTTCAATAAAAATCCCAGGATCAGTGCAGGAGCCTTTTATTATCATGATATCCGGCAACTGGGCAAAAGCGAAAATGCTTTCCTTGATGACAATTTTTTTGCCTCAATCCTGAGAAGACAACCCAACTATAAATTAACCATGGTAGATCAGTTTAACGGTTATTTTGAACGTGAATGGTTCCAGGGCTTTTCCAGTACAATCTCTGTTAAATACCAGACTATCTATCCGACTGAATATATTCCTTTTCATATCATTGAAGGTGAATCAAATGTTATCCCATTGAATAAATTAACTTCAGCAAATATCACCTTAAGTACTCATTTTGCCTACAGAGAGAAATTCCTGTTGGGTAAATTTGACAGAAAAAGTATAGGCTCAAAATATCCCATGCTGGATTTGCATGTGACCTATGGCCCGAAAGGTTTTTTTGACAGTGAATACGAGTACTTTAAAATTGTTCTGAAAATAACGGATAAAGTGGAAGTAAATCCAATAGGATATTTGCGATATCATATTACCGGTGGTAAAATCTTTGGAGAATTGCCCTATCCGTTGCTTGAACTTCATGCAGGAAATGAAACCTATGCATACGATCCGCTTGCATTCAATATGATGAACTATTACGAATTTGTCAGTGATGAATATGCGGTTTTTTCTGCCGAGCATCACTTCCAGGGATTTTTCTTTAACCGGGTTCCATTGTTGCGCTGGCTGAAACTGCGTGAAGTGGTAACAGGAAAATTGTTGCTTGGAGATCTGAACGAGAAGAATCGCAATATCATGGAATTTCCGGAAGGTTTAACCTATCTTGAAAAACCATACTCGGAAGTTAGCATTGGAATTGAGAATATATTGCAACTGTTCAGAATTGATGCAATGTGGAGATTGTCCTATCTGAATCATGATAACGTCCAGATTTTTGGTTTAAGAGCAACTATGCAATTGACTTTTTAGGCTTTTATTGTTGGACAATTGTTGATTAGCAATAATCTTTAAATAAACTTTTTTACATTTGATATTTCAACTCATCTATGCATGAAACTCAGAACTGAAAATCTGACAAAAAAATACAGAAGCCGTACGGTAGTTAAAGGAGTCTCTTTTGATGTTGAACAAGGTGAAATTGTTGGATTGCTCGGACCTAATGGTGCCGGCAAAACTACATCTTTTTACATGATCGTAGGTTTGATCACTCCGAATAACGGGAAAATTTTTCTGGATGACGAAGAAATAACACGGGAACCTGTTTACAAACGTGCTCAGAAAGGTATCGGGTATCTTGCACAGGAAGCTTCTGTATTCAGAAAATTAAGTGTGGAAGATAATCTGAAAGCCGTGCTTGAAATGTCAAATCTGTCCAATGGAGAACAAAAAGATCGGGTGGAAGCTCTATTGAATGAATTTGGCCTGCAAAAAATAAGAAGGAGCCTGGGAATTCAGTTGTCGGGAGGGGAACGCAGACGTACGGAAATTGCTCGGGCTCTTGCAATTGATCCTAAATTTATTCTTCTGGATGAACCATTCGCAGGAGTTGATCCCATTGCTGTTGAAGATATACAGGAAATAGTATCAAAACTAAAAGATAAAAATATCGGCATTCTGATTACCGATCATAATGTTCATGAAACACTTTCCATTACGGACAGGGCTTACCTCCTTTTTGAAGGTGATATACTTAAATCAGGTACAGCTCATGATCTGGCTGAAGATGAACAGGTTCGTAAAGTTTACCTCGGAAAGAACTTTGAATTGCGTTAATGTTTGGATTTTGATCATCCGGATTGCCCGTATTTTCAAAACGTTTTATAAATCCCTGTCTTAATCACAATAAAAACAATCCCATGGGAAAAAAAAGACAACCTAAAATCTTCATTGTGGAAGACGATGCACCGATAAATCATCTTTTATGCCAGTTTCTTGAATCGCATAATTACAGCCATGTGAAAGGATTTTTTACAGGCGAAGAAATGTTGAATGTTCTTGATCGTAATGAAGAAACAATTATTATACAGGATTTTGATCTGCCGGGAATGAACGGTCTTGAAGTACTTGAAAAAGTGATTCCCCTGTATCACAATGTTGAATTTATCTTTTTATCAGGACAGAGCAGTATTGAAATAGCAGTAGACGCGATAAAAGGCGGTGCATTTGACTATATAGTAAAAGATAAATTTGCAAAAGAAAATGTGCTTACCAAGATCAATAATCTTCTGAAGATTAAATCTTTATACCAACAAAAGAACAGATTTAAAAAAGCGTTTATCTGCCTGGCCCTGGTAACTTTTATTTCGTGGATCATCCTTTTTGTCCTGTTAATGATCAAATAAGACGAACAATGAAATCACTACCTCCATTCTTACCCGGAGCATAGCGTATTCCAAAGCCATGTGCATCAAGTATCTTTTTGCAAATACTCAATCCTATTCCTGTCCCCTTTTCACCGCTGGTCCCTCTGCGTGATTTTCTGAATTTATCCCGGAACAATTCTTCCTGCACTGTTCCTTCCGGCATACCAATGCCATGATCCGATACAATAAGTTCTGTAAGGTTATCCGATTGCTTTGAACTGCATTTCACAGTTCCTTCTGAATTGGAGAACTTAATGGCATTGCTGATCAGATTTGCGATAACCTGCTGAAAGAAAGTAACATCAATTTTGCATAAAAGATGCTTATCTACCTCATTTACCATTTGAATTTGCTTTTCCCCGGCTTTTTTATCAAACAAGCGAAAAACACCATCCACAATTTCTGAAATATTCTTCCTGGTCAGGTTCAGGGAAAGATCTTCAGATTCCAGCATTGTCCAGCTCAGTAACCTGTTAAAATAGTCGTTGCTGAATTCGACTGATTCGATAATATAATTCAATGATGCTTTTTGTTTTTCAGTAAGATTGTCAGCCTTTAACATAAGTTCGGCAAAACCATTTATTGCAGTAAAAGGAGATCGCAGATCATGAGAAACGATCTTTACAAAATCATCCCTTTGCTTTATCATGTCCCTTAAATGATCTTCCTTGAGTTTCAGGCGGATCCCGACTTTTACCCTTGCCAGCAACTCGAGTTCATTAAAAGGCTTTTTAATGTAATCAATTGCTCCGATCTCCAGTGCCTCCCTGATGTCAGCCGTGGTTGTTTTGGCCGAAACCATAAGAACCGGTATATGTTGCAATTCCTCCGATTTCATCACCGATTTCAGTACTTCTACGCCCGATATCCTTGGCATCATAATATCCAGCAATATAAGATCAGGATGAGTGGTGTTAAGAATATCAAGGCATTCTTCTCCATCGCTGGCTGTCAGGGTTTCATATCCATGCGCATTTAAAAGTCCTTCTAGCAGGAACTGATTGGCATGTTCGTCATCAACAATAAGCACAACAGGATTTTTCATTTTGCAGATAATTTGGTTTCGGATTTTTTCAATCCGGATGAAACAAGTTTCTTTACAGCGGTTTCAAATGAATCCTGATCAGACAATTTCTGAAGTTCCAGGGTATGGCAATTCGGTGTTTTTGCTATTTCCTCTGATATAACATCGAATGGTTGATCCGGCAATACGACGATCAGGTTCTCCGGCAAATAATTCCTGTTTTGTTGCATCCATTTTAAAAGGCTGAAGTTTTCACCCTTAAGATCAATACCGTCAAGCAATAAAATCCTGATTTTTCTGCGGGCCAAAATAACTTTTGACTTTTCATACGATTCATTCTGAAAACACTTGTCTTTTTTCGCAATCCACTTTTTCAGATGGTTTTCTTTTTCATACAGGATCAATCTTTCTCTCACAGGCAGATCCTTTCCCCTGATTTTTGTATTGGATACAAATCTTGAAAATTGATCTTCTTTTGTGGATTCTGATACAATTCGTGAGTTTTTGTTCAATCCTTTCTGATTGATGTTGTTTCCCGATGTTATCAGCAAAACAGGTATTTCACACAGTTCTTTTTCTTTGTTTATCTCCTGAATAAAAGTATGGCCGTGAATTCCCGGCATTTCATACTTCAGGATGATCAGATCAGGCAAATACCTGAGTACATATTTAAGCCCTTCTTTTGTATTGTCGAAACTCAATGTTTCAAATCCTTTTGAATTCAAAACATTGGTATACAAAAACAAATTCTCCTTATTGTTATCAATGACAATGGCCAATGGAGAACTCAAATCCTTAATTTCAATTGTATGAAAAGATTCTGATTTCTTTATTTCTTTCTTTTTCCCGGTTTTCTTCTCCGGGTTTCCCTGATTCGCCAATGGAATATAAAACTTCATGGTGGTGCCAACATTAAGCTGACTTTCAGCTTTTATTTCTCCGCCCATCATTTCGATAAGCCTTTTGCTGATGTTCAGTCCCAGACCCGTTCCTTTGTATTCCTTGGCAATTGAATTGTCTATTTGCTTGAATTTGTCAAAAATTGTGGTCAGATGTTTTTTTGCTATTCCAATACCGGTATCCGTGATTTCAAAATACAATTTGTTTCCGATTTCATGAATATACAAATGAATGGATCCTTTATGGGTAAATTTTACCGAATTCCCAAGAATATTGGTCAGTATCTGGTTGAGCTTTTTTGTATCAGCAACAATGTATTCGGGCAAACCGGTACTTTTCCGAATGTAGAATTTTATTTTTTTGGTATCAATCAGGCTCAATATGATGCTATGCAGAGAAGCAAGAAACTCATTAAGATTAAACCTCTCATTCTTCACCTCCTCTTTTTGTGAATCAATCCGGGAAAGATCAAGAACATCATTGATCATATCCAGCAGTCGTGAACCGCTCTGGTTAATGATCTCAAGGCCTTCAAGCTGTTTTTTTGTCAGGTTGTCCGCATTGTACTTCAGCAACATGTTTGAAATGCCCAGAATTGCATTCATGGGAGTACGTAATTCATGACTTACACTATCGATAAACTCTTTCATCAGTTTGTTTGCCTCATGCAGCTCTTTCGCCTTCAATGCATCTTTCTCCATCTTTAATCTCCTTGTAATATCCCGGATAATCACAGTGTAATTGATTTCGTTGTTAACAGTATGAAAATATGCTAGCGACAATTCAATGGGAAATTCGGTACCTGGTTTCTTTTTTCCTGACAACCGGATAGTACTGATCTGTGATAAGGAATCTTCCTCAAACAATGAATTGAAATATTCTCTTAAAGATTCCTGTGAACGAGGAGCGATCAACTTCTCAAAGAAATCTTCATAGATTATCTCATACTTTGAATACCCAAAATATTTTTTTGAGGTTTTGTTCCAGAACCTGATCCGGTAGTTGGAGTTGAGCAATATGATCGCATCGTTGGCGGAATCGGTGATCTTTTTTAACTTTTTTTCATTTTCCTTCAGCCGGGCATTAGTAATTTCAAGTTCCTGCACCAGCCTGTCAAGTTTCTTTTGCTTCTCATACAAATTTAAGAAGTTGGATACTTTCCTGCACAGAATAGTAATATTAACCGGTTTGACTATATAGTCAATGGCACCGCTCTCAATGCCTTTGATGATGTATTGTTCGGAATCAAAAATTGCGGATATCAATACTACAGGTATATCTGCCGTCTCTTTCCTGCTGCGCATCTTTTCCAATACCTCGAATCCATCCATTCCCGGCATCTGAACATCCAGGATGATCAAAGAATAGGATTTTTTTTCCAGCAAATTCAAACATTCGGAACCCGATGCCGCTTCTTCCATGATCACATCAAGTGTTTCGAGGTAAGTAGTGATCAATAGCCTGTTTTGTTGTTTATCGTCAACAACCAGAATGCGTGGAAGCTCTTCGGTAAATTTCATGTTGCGCCTGTTTTTATTCAAATGCGTCGGAGAATATAGTGAAAAATTACAGGCCAGGCAATAGAATTTATTAAAGAATACCCTGTCTGGGTACTCAAACCCTGTCCGGGTATGTTTTTTTGTATATGCCGGATTTTGTAACTACATCCCTGACATAGCGTAGCGAAGATCAGGGATCCGGAAAGCTGTCCCGGATTCAGTATCAGGTACAGCATGTTAAACAATTTTAATTTGACATTAACATTAATGGAATTATATTATAAAGAGAATATATTGGATAATATTTCAGAAATGTTGTATTTAAGAATGAATGATCAGAATAAATAACATATTCTAAAATTATAATGTCTCCCCTAAAGGTCAGACATTGAATTATTTAAAACCATTCCAAATTATACAACTGCCGGTTACTTTTAAGCCCTTAGTGGAATATATATATAACCTATATAACTGAAATTTTAATATCCTGTTCCTTTAACTAATAATCGATCAAATACTATGAAAAGGAAAGTTTTTACCCCCCCCTCATGTCAGTTTATAATACTGGCACTTCTATTAGTAACAATCTGTAAGCTGAGTTTTACGCAGATAACAGTGAAATCTGATGGTAAGATTGGCATTGGTACAACTGATCCCTCAACCTATGTGGAGATCTATAGCCTGGGAACTAAATTTAGTTTCCCTTCAAGTCCATCCATCCTGATCAACAATTATTATTCAACGCAAAGGATTTATCCGGCAACAAATCACACGGGCTACCTGGGAACAAACACACAGTTCTGGTGCAGGATCTATGCGGATAAGATGTACTATGTATATGCCCCATCTGAATATTCCGACAGAAAACTGAAAAAAAATATCGAACCGCTTGAAGGTTCCTTATCAAAGATCCTGCAATTGCGAGGAGTGAGCTATGATCTGGATGCCGAAGCAGCAGGATTCACGAGTTCTTCTGAAATGGATCCCGGAGATGATCTTGACCATATCGGGCTGATCGCACAGGAAGTTCTTGAGATCCTGCCGGAAATTGTGAATGAGGACAGCCTGGGTTATTCCATTCAGTATACCAGGATCATCCCACTGCTCATTGAAGCAATAAAAGAACAACAGGAAATGATCTTCGCTCTTGAAAAAAAGATCAAAGACGATAAAGAAGCAGACTCGAAAGACCCGGAATTAAAAAACAGTACGGACAAATCGGTTGCGAATGCAGATGCAACGGAGCTTAACGAACCTTTTCTTGGTCAGAATTCACCCAATCCTTTCCACGAGAACACAACCATTACATACTATTTACCATCTGATATAAAGAACGCCCTGTTTTATGTGTATGATTTGCAGGGCAAACAGATAAAAAGCATAAACCTGGCGGAACGTGAATTTGCCGAGGTGGTTATTTATGGCAACGAGCTGCAGGCCGGTATATACTATTATTCCATTCTTGCCGATGGTCGGGTCATCGGAATGGAGAAAATGGTATTGACGGATTAAAACAAAAATGTGTATTCATATTAAATCTGTTTATCATGAAAAAACTTCTTGCAATACTGTTACTGGCATTTTCTGTCAATGGTTTTACCCAGGAATTGATTATACTGGATTTTTGGGAATTTAGATTTGGTTTCGAAGATCCAATTGAATACCAGTATGTGAAAATTATTGATAATGAGATCTGGCAAATCGGACGCCCCAATAAAAATATTTTATTTCTTGACAATGATAAACCTTATCTGGGCGAAATGGCTATCATTACTGATACTGTGGAGTATTATCCCAATGATACAATTGTGTCATTTCAATTCCGGATATACCTGGAGAATGAAGGTGAAACTGAGTTCAGGTTTTCCCATAAATATGATTTCGAAGAAAACAAGGATGGCGGGATACTGGAAACATCATACGACAACGGGGTGACATGGCAGAATGTTTTATTTGATACGCTTATCCAGAACAATCTGACCTATTCACAAAATTTCTATGATGAGGATGATACCATTAAATCGTACGACCATCAACCCGGATTTACCGGTTTACAATCCGATCTTAGCAATGTGATCCTTCGTTTCAATATGAATGGCAACTATGGCGATACCCTGTTGCTTAAATATACAATGGCTACGGATGATAACGATGATCAGAATGAAGGCTGGATGCTGGATGATTTCCTTTTCTTCAGTTCCGTTGTTAATGTCAAAACCGTTGATCAAAACCCCGGGATCCGGGTTTTTCCAAATCCTATGAGTGATCTGCTGATGATCTCCTGCGAACACAGTACAATCACCGATGTTGTGATTTTTTCTTTGAACGGAACAAAACTTCTGTCACATAGCAGTACTTCTATGAATTGTATTGATATATCTGGTTTGCAACCAGGAATATATATGGTATTATTAAGTGATAAAAAGACAAAATGGATCACCAAAATTCTAAAGCTGTGAGAAAATCAATTGCTGCAACACTCTGCTGCTTTCTTGTTTGCCTCACTGCAGCCGGACAGAGCGCAACGTACCGAACGATGTATGGTGACAGAGTATCACCGGAAAATACCCTTTATACACTGAATATTTTTATCAATATAATATTTGATCAGACTCCTGAGGCTGATCCTTTAAAAGGTATTACAACTGAATTCTGGTTGCCCGGCCAGCCGAATACAATAAATGACAACCCTCCGTTGTACCTCGATGATTTTATGGATTCGGAGTTCGATCCCGAAAACATCCGCGGTTCGTTTACCAAGCGATGGGCGGAAGCTTCTTTTAACAAATTCATTGTGCTGGGAGATTTTACCGTTGTGAATATCTCCCAGTCAAGGATAACCCCGGATGATCCCGGAGCCGGTTTCGGAAAACATGACCTGGTTGATGCCGTGGTTGCCCTGATCAATGAAAAAGGAGGATTGAATACGATCCATGATCATGAAAGTATTAATGACTATGACGGTAGAGAAATTACACCTGCCACACGTTTTCTTCCAAAAGGATCCGATTATGATGAGAAAATAGATTTTATTCAGATCTTCGTAAGGAACTGTACAAGCACTCATGGTGGTATGAGTGGTGGAGGAAATGCCCTTTTTTATCTGGATAATGGTATTACAATTGATGGAACAGTATATGAAAACAATGCGGGAACGATTCAGGGTGCAATTAAAAATACGGATCTTGGTCACCCGAACTCCAGTCCTTCTTGTGTACATGAAATGGCACATTATTTATACGGGGATAATACCATGCATATGGGCGGAGGGGGGCCTGTGCATTCTACCTCCAGTGGCTCTCTTGTAACCCTGGATTACAACAGCGGCGGTTATTCCCTGATAACTTCTTCAAACCAGAGTTTGATTTCATGCACCGGGTATGAAAGGTACAGGCTGAACTGGCGGGGACCGGGAAACGAAAACTATCCCATAGCGGCTGAAAGTGCAAATTCAGACATTGATAAGGGAATGGGGCTTCAAACCCTTTATTTAAGGGACTTTATAACAACAGGGGATGCCATACGCATAAAACTGCCCTATACTGACCCGGAGGCATTGAACCAGTACATCTGGCTGGAAAATCACCGGATCTACAGCAATGGCAAAGAAGACTATCCTGCCTGGTTCGACCAGGAATGCAAGGATTCCGGAGTCGCGGGGATCTATTCTTATTACCAGGTTGGCAAAGAAACCCTTCAAAGTGATAATTCAATTGATGATTTATTGCCCAACTATTGTGATCATCTGGTCCCGATATGTGCAGATGGAAACTGGGACGTAAGAGCATTATCAACATTAATAGATGCATGCACATTTAATGATCCCGGAGGCACACCGGTTCAGGAGTACTATCAGCCAAATCCTTTTTCAGGGTATAACGATCTGAAGAATCATTTTTTCAATTCAACACCCTATAATGGAATTAACTGGAAGAGGGACAGAATAGAACCTTTGATTAAATTAAAGGATGGTATAACTACCAACAGCATGCAGCAAAGCGGCGATAATTCTGATGCGTTCCAGGATAATTCATCCATTCATATCGGAACAAACCCGGCTTCGGTTCCCGTGGTCACATATTGTCACAAAAGATATTCTTCAGGAATGATTGAAAAAACTTCCGTATTCCCGGATAACAGAAAGATACATTTATACGGGCTCAGGATCGATTTTGATGAAGGAACAACCGGCGTTTTTAAGGTGGATATCGTATGGAATTATTACGATATAAACAACTCCGTCAGATGGACAGGCGATATTGTCTTGCATGAACAGGTGAACCTGCTTGAAGGCAGGAAAATAACGCTGGCTCAAAACCATACCCCGAATAAGCATACCAGGGATGCTGTTACGGGAGTATTTGCCGGACCAACTTATTTTACCTGCCTGGAGAATTCCGTATTCAAAATGCAGGCCAATTCTGAAGTTGAACTTACGAACCTGTCTTCTTTTCTTCTTGAATCCGGGAGCAATCTTGAATTGCATGACGGCGCCAAATTCATTGTCGAGGAAGGTTCAACCCTGGTATTAAAAGCCGGTTCGGGTATTACCGTAGAAGGTTCGGGACACATCGAGGTGAAACCGGGCGGCTACATTTGTATAGAAGAGAATGCAAGCATCTATCTTCAGAATGAACTGAGTGTGATCAACCTGCATTCCGGATACATTTCCGGGGTGAATACGGATGTGATCACTGAATCCACAAATTGCATAGCAGATCCGTCAGCCGCTACTTTTTCAGGAAACGGGCATATCAATAATTTTGGTACGGATGTTTATGTGCAAAATGAAATTCTCAGCTCCGATACATATTATGCAGGACAAAACATATATGCCGGAGAAGCAGTTACCTCTCAGCAAACGCAAGGTCCCGTGATCATTCAAAGCGGTGCAGAGGTAATCCTTGATGCCGATGGGGATGTTGTTCTGGATGAAGGTTTTGAACTGGCAGAGGGTGGAATATTTGAAACAAGGTAGCTTTATGTTTCCAACACCCATACCCTGATAGAGTACTTAAACCCTATCTGGGTATGGGTGCTTTTTACAGCTTCAGTTTATAACAGACAACACTGTTGCCAAAGAATGTGGGAATAAATACCAATTGTTTGTCCGCTATGTAACCAAAGTCAGCAGTCTTTGATTTTTCCGTGCCGGAAGTATCAAGCAGAAGCTCTTTTTCTTCGCCCCTTTTCATAATGTGAACTTTCCCCGGCCAGTCAGAAAATAAAATAATGTCTTTATCCACTTTTGCCAGGCCGTCGACACCTCCTGTATTCAGCATATAATCACTCACTTCACCGGCTTCTACGGAATACCTGACTACTTTGTCTCCCGTCCCGATCAGCAGCTTTTTGTCCAGAGCCACAATGCCGTTTGGATTCGGAAAATCTTTTTCCTGAATTGCAGTGCTTACTTTACCATTCTCAAGTTTGTGTACTTTTCCTGTCCTCGAATCGGTAAAAAAGATTGCTCCCGAAGCATGAGCAGCCACATCATTCAGAAATACCGCGCCTTCAACAGGCCAGGAATTCAGTTTTTTCCCTGTAGCCAGATCAATCTCACTGATATGATCTACCTCAGTGACATACAGTTTACCATTAAAAATTGCCATACCCTTGGGCGCATTCAGCCCTGTTGACCATTTAAGGGTTTTTATTTCTCCATTTACAGACAGGATGGAAATAAAGCCTGTATTGTCTTTGGCCGACGAATTGGGACTGCCTATGTTCGAAACATAGAGAATCCCTTCTCCAGGCACAGGAAGTACGCTTTCAGGTACACTAAGCCCGGTGGTTTCCCATAGTTTTTCCAGCCTCTCCGACTGGTATACCTGACCTTTAAGACCAACAGCCAGATAAAGAATTGTCAGAAGAATTGTTGTTTTTTTCATTCGTTTGCGTGTTTTTTATTGTATAACCCTGTTTTTGTGTTAAAGTTCAGAATTTGAAGCAAAAGTCACAAAAAGTCATTGAATTTTTGAATGAAATGCATGCAAATAAAACATCCTTTTAGCTTATGGATTTTGTGCTGTTATAAAATTCCGTTTTGTGAAAAATGTAGTATCTTTGCCACTCGTTTTGCGGATGTGGCGTAATTGGTAGCCGCGCTAGACTTAGGATCTAGTGCCTTCGGGCGTGGGGGTTC
>JAFGQO010000149.1 GCA_016935615.1 Bacteroidales bacterium | reverse complement strand
GCAAGTATACCAAGGCCGCCTGAATATATTTTGAGGCTTTGATGAATACCAAATTCCATACTGAAATAAGCTACAGTAGGTTTATTACTGTCAAAAGGCCGGTCAATATATTCTCTGTAGACCTTGTAAATTCTTTCCAGTTCTCCTGTAAAATCTTCATCATCTTCCAGGACAAGCAACCTCTTATAATCAATTTCTTCTAAAAGTAATTTTGGATTATGATAGACTTTTTCCCATAAAGAAGGATCCATCCTCCTGAATAAATACTCTGCCCCCGGATTCCATGACCACCACAAATTATCAGCCATTTCCTTAAGAGAAGCCAGTCTGTCAGGCACATCACTTTGTACATAAATATCCTTCCAGACAGGTCTTTGATGCGGCTTGCGAATCTGAATACCCGGGGCCTCAACTATCTGTATAAATTCTCTTGGCTCTTCCCTTCTCTCACTACTGCTGGTAAGAGCTATCCTGTATGCTTCGAAATAATGTTTTACAAGAGTGTCCCACATGGCTATCCTTGAGATAGCATGTGCCTTTTCCCGCGCCTCCGCGACTTCTGTTTCATCAAGATTGATAAACTTGTCAATAAAGTCACTGATTGCAGTAACTACTTCCGGTTCATTTTCATCAGTCCTTTCAATTATTGCTATACCGTTACCGTGTTCTTTGGCGTATTTTTGTACCCATAGTCCCAAACCTGAAAGAGAGGTGGTGACTGTCGGGATTGAAAACATTAGACTTTCAAGAGGAGTATATCCCCAGGGTTCATAATAGGATGGGAATACGGTCAGATCAAAACCGATAAGCAGATCATAATAAGGCATATCAAATATCCCGTCGTTGCCGTTCAGATAACAAGGGACAAAGATTAAGCGGACTTTCGAATTATAATCATTTGTCAAGTCGTTCTGATGTATTCTTTGCAGGACAGGATCAGACAAGGGATAATGAAGGCAATGAGTGATGAACTTGTCAACGCCGTCTCCTTTCACGTCATTAATGAGGATATCCCTGATATCGTGTCTGGGACCTTTGTGATATGCAGGCATCAGGATAAATGCCACAATCTCTCTTCCTGCATCCCTCTTCTTATTAAGTTGTCCAAGAGCATCAATAAAAATATCAACTCCTTTATTTCTGAACTCGTATCTTCCGCTGTTTGCGATCAAAAAACAATCTTCAGGCAGAGAATATCCGAGAACTGCTTCAGCAACTTTAATCAATTTAGTACGGGCCTGTATCCTTTTTTCCTGAAAAATCTGCTGATCCGGCACAAATGAATCCTCAAAACCGTTAGGCGTAATAATGTCCACTTCTTTGCCCAGAAAAAATGCACATTCTCTCGAAGTTATTTCACTGACGGTGGTAAATGTATCAGCTATCGATGCTGAAAGTTTTTCAAGCGACAATTTTGCAATTATATTAAACTCCCTTGATACCTGGACGGGATTAAAATCTTTCATCCTGCTGTATAAGGGCTTATTGTTACCGGCTATACTCCGGCCGATGACAGTGGCATGTGTAGTAAAAACCGTGGCAATCCAGGGTGCATACTTTTCAAGGTAAAGAATGCCTGTTCCGGTCATCCATTCGTGAAACTGAGCAACAATATTCATTTCCGCCCTGTAGAAGGAAGTAAAGCTTTCTATTACCTTGCCTGCAGCATATCCGAAAAGAGCAGGTTCAACGTAATCCCACTGGCCCGTAATACTATCAAGTTTGTATGTTTCCCAGAATCGTGCGAAAATCTCATTCTGTTGACCGAAATAGGGTGTAAAGTCAAGAAGAAAAACGATAGGTTTTCCGGCTATGTTCCACCTTCCGGTTTCAACTTTTAGTCCTTCTCCTGATGCAACGGATTTCCAATCCGCGAAAAGGGTATCATCTGGTATAAACTCCGGGTTCGTTTCATCTTCCCTCCAAACATCAGGGCCGATAAGTATATAATTATCCCCAAGTTCATTAACTATGTTCAAAGCCTTAGTTGAGATAACTGTATGTATTCCTCCAACTTTATTACAAACTTCCCAACTGGTTTCAAAAACTAGTTCAACATTCATTAGCAATTATAATTTATTCCGATAAATCAGTGATTATTTCTTTTGTTTTTCCCAGGCAAATTAAGTAGACAGGCAGGTAAGGTCTTATTTCTTTTTGGATTTAGTTCTGGTTATTTTGGATTTTGTTATTGGTCTTTTTGAATGATTTCCCGAAGATACGGGTTCTTTTTTTAATCCATCAATTCCTTTTACTTTTCTTTTATTTTTTTTCATTATCTCAACTTCTTCCGTAAGCTGTTCAATTATAAGCTCTTTCGTTCTCACCAGTGAGTTCAGCTTGGATATTTCAGTCTGCTCACTTATATCCGGTATACATCTGTTAAGTCTGATCTCAAAATCACTGAGAATATTCATATAATTCATAAATGCATCATAAGGAGTCTCGTAAGGATTGAAATATGCATGAACAATACCGTCGGAGAAAAATTTTGTGGCCATATAATAGAAATGATCGCTTGACTGAAGATACTCCCAGTCCTTCTTTATTTGCGTATCCTGACATTGATTAACCTTTTCAGCCATTGAATACAGTTTTTCTAAAGCAGCCACCTGCAATTCATTTCCATGCCAGGCTGTTATATCTCTTTCTTCATCTGCCCACGATACCGGGGAAGGAACATTTATCGCGGCAACAGGTTGCAATGCCTCCGCCACTTCCGATGGAGTCATAAACCTGAAAGGTGTCTTTTTCAATATGGCACCAGGCACATGACGAAGAAAATCGAATATACCTGTATCAGCCCAATTATGTTCTCCAAATGTTTCATAATCCAGAAATATATTGACAAGTTCTCCCTTTGATGCGAGTCTGTTAATCCATACTGCAAACTTGTCGGCAGTTAAGGGCCATTCATTCCAGTTTTTATTCGAAAACCTGAATGCAATATCATCACTAAGGACAAAGTTTCTCAGAAGAACTTTAAGCCTGGGATTGATCGAATTGCAATAAAGATAATTTGGGTTTTTCCAGCCAAGGACATGCTTTGCCCCTTCAGTAAGAATCGCCTTAAAACCCATATCAGCTACCCACGAACCGATTTGATCGGAATATATTAATTCAGTATTTCTAAAAGATTTTGTTTCAACACCCAAATGCTCTTTTATTAAATCTTTATGAAGAATTACCTGCCTTTCGAATTCATCCCTGCTTTTTATAGAAGCAAGTGAATGGGATTCTGTCTCAGCAAGAAATTCTACCATTCCTGTATCAGCAAGCTTTTTAAAAGACTCCAGTACTTCCGGAGCATAAAGCCGAAATTGCTTAATCACTATACCGGTCAGAGAGAATGCGACTTTAAACTTACCTTTATTCTTAAGTATAAGTTCCATTATAACATCATTTGCCGGCAGATAACATTTCTCTGCTACTTTCCGCATGATTGATTCATTTGTAAAATCATCATAGTAGTAATGATCATGCCCAAGGTCAAAAAAACGATACCGTTTCAACCTGAAAGGCTGATGAACCTGGAAATAAAAGCATATTGCTTTTTTGGTTAGTACACTCATTTCTTAATTCTTATGTTGACAGATAACTCTGTAATAAATATCTCTTACATGTCTTGCTGAATTGTCCCATTTAAATCTCACAACTTCTTCTTTACCGTTTCTTATAAACATTTGTGCAAGAGCGGGATAATTTAGAATACCATAAATTGCATCTGCCATTGCATCAATATCCCAGAAGTCGGTTTTCACTGCATGGGTCAGTATTTCCGAAACCCCTGATTGTTTACTAATAATAACCGGCACATTCGACTGCATGGCTTCAAGAGGGGATATCCCAAATGGTTCTGAAATGGATGGCATGATATAAACATCACTTAAGGTCAACATTTTAAAAACGTCTCTGCCTTTTAAAAAGCCTGTGAAATGAAAACGATCCGTTATTTTTAATGCTGCAGCCCTCCTCATCATTCTTTCCATCATATCACCGGAGCCGGCCATCACAAACCTGACATTTGGCATAACTTTTAATACTTTGTATGCTGCTTCAATAAAATATTCCGGGCCCTTTTGCATTGTGATTCTTCCGAGAAAGGTTACAACTTTCTCATCAAAACCTTTTTCGACAAAAACATCTTCGGTTATCCTTACAGGATCAACAGCATTGTAAACAGTTTCAACCTTATCAGGATCAATATTATATTTATTTATTACAATATCTCTCGTCAGATTGCTTACTGTAATGATTTTAGAGGCAGAATCCATCCCCTGCTTTTCAATCCTGTATACATCAGGATTTACATTACCACCACTGCGGTCAAAATCAGTGGCATGTACATGAATAACAAGAGGTTTGCCTGACACTTCCATTGCAGCAATACCTGCGGGATAAGCCAGCCAGTCGTGAGAATGTATAATATCGAAATCATTTTCTTCAGCAATGACTGAAGCCACAACGGAATATTTATATATCTCTTCCATAAGAAATCCATCATATTTCCCCGAGAAATCGACAGCTCCCTCCGTATTGGTCTGTACAAAAAAACTATTTTCGGTGTTTTCAGAATCGATTCTTTTATAATAATCTTCAGGATCAGTATAGGGGACAATTCTGGAAAAAACTTCAATTTTATGAATCGGACGTTTCAATCCTTTATAATAAATTTCTTTAAAAGCAACCGGTATCTTATTTGCTCCAATAAGCCTAACCTTTGACTGGTCTTCATCGCCCCAGACTTTGGGCACAACAAAAATTACTTCAAGGTCTTCAAGGGTCGACATTCCTCTTGTCAGACCATAGCTTGCAGTTCCAAGTCCGCCGGAAATATGGGGCGGAAATTCCCAACCAAACATTAGCACTCGCATTTCTTATCTGAATTAAATATTAGAATCGTATTTCTCCAGAAGATCAATAATCCTGAGTATTTCAGCCACACTCCATGCTTGTGATATCGTTCCGTTCGGTGCATGTGGAGGATCTCCGTCGTAGATTTCAGATATTGTTGTTATACCATGTTCATCCATTACCTCCTCAAAACCGTTTATCAGTTTTTTCACTTTCTGAACACCCAGATTTCCATATACTTTTAATAAGCCCTCACAAAAGGGCCCAAGTAACCATGGCCAGACTGTTCCGTTATGGTATGCTGTATCCCTTTCTTCCTGATTGCCCCCGTATGTTCCTTTGTAAAATTTATTGCCCGGGGAAAGAGTCCTTAATCCTCTTGGTGTAACCAGTTCTTTGTCAGCTATATCAAGAATCCTTTTCATCTCATCCTTGTTAAGCATGGTATATGGTAGTGAAGTAGCAATAATCATGTTAGGCCGGATAAAAAAATTCGCCCCTTCATCATCATTCACATAATCAGCCATATAACCAGTCTCCAGACTGCAGAACATTTCATGAAAGGAAGTTTTTATCAATTCAGGCAGCGACTCATAGTCCTTTAAGAACTTTCTGTCATTTGCCATTTGTGCCAACTCGATGGCAAAACAAACTGCATTATACCACAATGCATTAACTTCAACGGCAAAACCTTTCCTTTGAGTAACAGGTTCACCGTTTACAACTGCATCCATCCAGGTAAGTGATTTACCAGGAGCATCTGCATATATTAGTCCGTTTTCCCTCATCTGAATTCCAAACTCAGTTCCTTTGCTGTAAGCATACACTACTGATTTTAAAGCTTCTCCATATCTTTCCCATGTGTCTTTGCCACCGTTTTCAAAGTACTTCTGAACAGACCAGGTAAACCACAATGACGCGTCAACCGAATTATACGCAGGATTATCAAAGCTTCCCATGTTTGGGAACAACCCGTCTTTCATCTTTTCAACCTGAGTGTCGAGAACCTCACGGTAAAATGCCAGTTTATCCTTGGTCAGTGCTATGCCCGGAAGTGCAATAAAAGTGTCTCGGCCCCATGATCCAAACCAATGATATCCTGCAATAATCAGTGTTTTACCATTCCTCTTTTCAACGAATTGCTGCGCAGCATTCCTTAAACAATTTATAAAAGAATTCCTTGGAATTTTACCATTTACGGTTTTTGTAAACTTTGTTTTAAGACCTGTTACCTTTTCCTCTTTAGTTGATGCAGAAAATACAATCACGTCACCTTTTGTTACATCTAATTCAAAAAAACCCGGAGTAAACAGATCTTCTGAATAATCATACCCTCTCTTCTGTTCCTCAGGATATTCAACTCCAAGATACCAGTCGGGAACATGAACAAACTCAACATTTTTTGAAAATTGCATGTGCAAATAAGGAAACCCCTCGTATAGCCGGGCTTTTATCCCGTTTCTGATAAATTCAATCTTTGTGTTGGCATCCATATTTGCATGTGTAAGCTCATGAATATTCCTGAAGGCCATGAAGGGGCGTATCTGAAGCTTCATTGGCTCGGACGATTCAAGAACCGTAAACCGGGCAAGATATTGCTCTTCATAGTGTACCAGCAATCTTTCATGTTCCAGTATAACACCTCCAACCCTTATAATCCTTGAGGGTATTGTCTCCACGTCAAAATTCTCAATATATTTATGCCCTTTGGGACTAAAGTAATCGCCGGCATATTTTCTTATTCCGGTATTGAAACTCTGGTCATTTTTCAAAACGGTAACATCGAGAGACGATAAAAGAACATATCTTTCACCTCCGAAATTTTCAACCGGACAAACCAGCAAACCATGATATTTTCGGGTATTACATCCAATAATTGTTGTGGACGAATATGACCCCGCCCTGTTGGTTCTGATGATCTCCCTTGATAATGAATATTCAAGATTAACAAGTTTGCTTTTCTCAAAATTAATGTAGCCCATACGTTTTCTTTATTCTGTTAAAAACTTTTTAAGATAATCTTT
>JAFGQO010000148.1 GCA_016935615.1 Bacteroidales bacterium | reverse complement strand
AATTGTATAAATTCAATAACAATCAACAAATAACTTAACTATTTTCATATGAAATTAAAGATTCGTGTACTTTTTCTGGTGATCGTACTTATGCTTCCGGCAGTCAGTGTCTGGGCCGGAGATGGTGATGCTGTGGATACGGGGATCACTGCCTGGATGCTTACTTCGACCGCCCTGGTGTTGCTTATGATACCGGGTCTTGCTATGTTCTACGGGGGATTGGTAAGAACAAAAAATGTTCTGGGCACAATGATGCACAGTTTCGTTGCTATGGGCATTATGGCAGTTCTCTGGGTAATTCTTGGATATTCAATGAGTTTTGGCAACAATGTGTTCGGAGGATGGTTCGGATGGAACAGGGATTACTTTTTTTTGAAAGGAATTGATAATTCCATAATGGATGCAGGAATTCCGGAGTATGTTTTTTCCATGTTCCAGGGGAAATTTGCCATCATTACTCCTGCACTTATAGCCGGGGCATTTGCCGAAAGGGTGACCTTCAAAGGGTATGTACTGTTTATAGCTTTGTGGGGTATACTGGTTTACAACCCTCTCTGTCACTGGGTATGGGCAGAAGGCGGTTTTCTCTATAAAATGGGAGCCATTGATTTCGCAGGAGGAACTGTTGTTCATATTTCTGCCGGCATTAGCGGATTGGTTGCAGCATTATATCTTGGTGCACGCCGCGGTCATCCCAAAACTGCAATGCCTCCCAGCAATCTTGTAATGACAATAACCGGGGCAGGACTTCTCTGGGTAGGTTGGTTTGGATTCAATGCAGGAAGCTCGGTAAACAGCGGACTGGATACTGCACAGGCTTTAACTGCAACACAGGCGGCTGCGGCTTCAGGGGCCCTTGTATGGATGATCATTGAAGGTGTTCACCAGGGGAAAGCTACTGCACTGGGATTTGCTTCGGGAATATTGGCAGGGCTTGTTGCTGTTACTCCTGCAGCGGGTGTGGTAACTCCCTCGGGAGCACTTGCTTTGGGTGCTATTGCCGCGACGATATGTTATTTTGCAATTATTATGAAAGATAAATTAGGGTACGATGACAGTCTTGACGCTTTTGGCGTACATGGCATCGGCGGAATTGTCGGAGCCATATTCCTGGTATTTTTTATGCGTGGCAACAACTCTTCTTCAGAGATTTTCGGTCAGTTGGGTATTCAGGCAATAGCGGTGGCAATTGCAATTGCTTATGCTGCCGTTGTTACTTATGTGTTGGTCTTTGTTCTGAACAAAACCATTGGCTTGCGTTCTTCAGAAAAAGCTGAAATGCAAGGACTTGATTCATCCTATCACGGTGAACATGGTTATGGAATGCTTAATTTAGGATAAACAATTAAAATTCTGTAAGCATAAGATGGTAAGGCAACAACCGAAACCGCTGAAAGCGGTTGAGTTCATGAACACAATTAATAGTCATATATTGGTGAATATTAATTACTGAGTTTAATAATATATTTAAGTAACTAATAATGAAAACATTATACATAAATCACTGCTTATGAATCCCTTATCATTGACGATATTTATTATGAAAGAACAAAGATGATAAGAACATGTAGAAATTAATCTTTAACGAAACGTTTATATGATAAGGGATCGCCGAACACTTTAAAAATAATACAACTATGTGAGGCAACATGAACCACTGAGTTTAATAATATATTTAAGTAACTAATAATGAAAACATTATAAATAAATCACTGCTTATGAAACTAATTACAGCCATTATAAGAGAAAATAAACTTGATGAGGTACGGGAAGCCCTTATTGAGAACGAGATTACGCGTATCACCATTGTCCGTGTATCAGGACATGGTCAGCAAAAAGAAGCTGATATTTACAGAGGCAAAAAAGTTGTCCCCAATCTCACTCCTAAAGTGAAAATTGAAATTGCAGTAAATGATGAATTTGTAGATATTACTGTAAATACAATTCTTCAGGCTGCCAAATCAAATTCTACGGGAGCAGTAGGTGACGGAAAAATTTTCATATCAAATCTGGAAGAATGCATAAGGATAAGAACTGAGGAGAAAGGTAGTAAGGCAATATAGATTTTCTCTGTACTATTTCTGAACAAAGGCTCTGAATTCAATCCCGGAGTCTTTTTTATCCGTGAGACTCAAATTTCAAAAGTGAGATGCATTGAAATTTGTAAGTCGAACTTCATAATGAAGTGATCTCATAGCCTGCTCCGTATTACGGGAAGCGGAGCGAATAATCCCGATAGCTTAACGTATAGGGATAAATGAGCCTAACCTGCCAGCCGGACAGGCCGGTACTCCGATGCTTGCAGTGAATATAGAAAGATTCCTTATTGATACTCCGTCTGCTTGTTGCTTGCGCCATAGCTTCTGGCGCCTACGCTAAAGCTTCAGCGACAGCGTGTGACGGAGCTCGGCGGGGAGCTTCATTCGTATCATATGCTGAAAAATGGATTTTCAGAAAATCCCAAATGAATGAAAACGAAGGGAATACTGCACAGGAGGAAAAATCATACAGGAATATTAAAATCTGTACTTTATAGCCAATTCTAACTGATGTGATATAGCTGAGTATTTTTCAATTTGTGTCTGGTACCCGGCAATAATTATTTTTTCTTCCAGTCGCGGGCTTAAACCGAACTTGCCGGTGTAGGCCATTTCAGCCATCCAGTTTTTATCAATTTTATACTGCATACCCAATCCGGCTTTGGCACCAAAATTATTAACAAAGGAAAACTTTTCTGTTTTATTTTTCCGGGCAATACTATAGTATCCACCTCCTTCAATAAATACCTTAAAATTCTTCCCGAAAGCAATACGCAAAGCCAGAGGGATCATAAGATTGTTACCAAGATTGTTCATTTCAAGTTCAACGCCGGAGACAATAAAAAATTTAGAGAAATAGGGTGAAAATTCCAGCATCATGCCATAACAGTGTGTTATGTATTTCTCAGTCTCTAGTTCATCAGATTGTCGTTTATATATACTGTTACCGATACTATATTTTGCACCTATAATAAATTCCTGCGCATACATTGCTGCAGGAATGAATGCTAAACAAATAATGAATAGAATTTTTTTATGCTTCATTCTTTAGTTCCTCTCGCACCTGTTAATTTATCAATGATTTAAAGTCGTCACCTGTCGGATTTTGAAATACTTTCAGATCAAATTCCGGAATAACAGCCAATATATGATCGAAAATATCTGCCTGGATACTTTCGTAATATGCCCATCGCTGGTCTTTACTAAAAACATATATTTCTATTGGTATTCCTTTTTCTGTTGGTTGCAAATGCCTTACAAGAAATGTCATTTCATTGTGAATCATAGGATGATTTCTGAGATACGATTCAAGGTATTTTCTGAATGTACCAATGTTTGTCATTCTTCTTCCATTAACAACGATTTCATCAGGGATATTGTTTTTCTTATTGTATTTTTCAATGTCTTTTTCTTTTTGTTCTATATAATCTTTCAGGTAAATTATCTTTTTAAATCTTTCAAGCATTTCCGGAGTGCAAAATTTCACGCTGCGCATATCAATGTTTATGTGTCTTTTGATTCTTCTTCCTCCCGATTCTTCCATACCGCGCCAATTTCCAAATGAATCTGATACCAGGGAATAGGTTGGAATTGTACTGATCGTTTTATCCCAGTTCTGAACTTTCACCGTATTCAGAGTGATCTCAGTTACCGTTCCATCGGCATTGTGTTTTGGCATGGAAATCCAGTCACCGATTTGTACCATTTTATTGGCCGAGAGCTGTATACTGGCAACAAATCCCAGGATGGTATCTTTGAAAACAAGGATCAATACTGCTGCCAGGGCACCGATACCGGTCAGTAATACGGTAGGTGATTTGCCCAGCAATACAGAAAGTGTCAGGATGATTGCAATACAATATATAATGATCTGAACGACCTGGATATACCCTTTGATCGATCTGTTCTTTGCAACAGGAAGAGTGGTATAAATTTCACCCAGGGCGAGTATGAAGGAATTGACCACGAGCAATGAGATGATGATCATGCAAATGGTTATTGCTCCCTGTAATATATTGGTAAGTCTTACGAAATCTCCCAAAACATAGCCGATAGAATAGTGTAAAATAAGTGCAGGAGCCAGGTGTGAAAGTCGTTCAAATACCCTTTTTTCATAGAATATGTCATCCCAACTTGCAGAAGTCTTTTTAATAATTCTGCCAATTACAGCTACGATAATACGACGGGTAATTACATCAGACAAATACACCAAAAGGAGAATGAGAATGACGCCAAAAATAATGTTGATGGAATTTGCATATGCCTCTTCAATGCCCCATTTTAAAAGGATACTTTTAATATCAAACAAAAAACGGATTTTCATGACATACAATATCTCTTCTTTATTGTATTATTACAACGCTGCAAAAATACAATGATTCATTAAACAACATAATGTAATGAAGTATATTCATTCAATAATTTTTCTCCTGTCAATTGTTAGTTTTTTATCAGCACAATCAGATTTCTCATACTTTTTTCGGGAAGACAAACTCAGGTTTGATTATTGGATCGGCGGGAACAGAGAAAATACAAAGATCGATAGTTGTGGTTTATACTATGATAAAAACTGGGGAGGATCAAAAATCAATGCAATTGATACGTTTCTTTATGGTGAGTTATTGCTGGAGGTTTTTGATTCGGTCAGCAACATGTTGATTTATTCGCGCGGGTATTCTTCACTGTTCAAAGAATGGCAGATAACAAATGAAGCTGATTCATTGATGAGGAAGTTTAAAGAATCAGTGGTTATGCCTTTTCCGCTGAATACTGTTCGTATACAAGTTTCGGAAAGAAGTTATGATATGAGTTTCAGGAGGATTTTTTCCATGTTCTTTAATCCCGGGATTTATAATATTGAAGAGAAGGTAATGCCTGCCGATGTGAGGGTCAGGGTTGTTCTTGCCAATGGTGATGTTTGTTCTAAAGTAGACCTGGCTTTTCTCTCGGAGGGGTATCTCGCAGATGACAGTGTGAAATTCTTCAGGGATGTACAAAAAACCATTATGGAGTTATTTCAGTGGGATCCTTATTATAACTATGAGACATCCTTTAATATCTATGCGGTTTTTATTCCATCAGCAAGCAGGCTCATTAGCAGGGGTAGTAACACTTTATCAGAAACGGCATTGCATACGCATTTCAATACTTTTGGAAGTGAGCGATACCTGACCACAGAAGATATCTGGAAGGTAAGGGATGTCGTATCCGGGATTCCCTATGATCAGCTCTGCATTATTGTAAATACTGATAAATATGGAGGAGGGGGGATCTATAATTACTTAACATTGTATACTTCCGACAATGAATTTTCCGAATTCCTTTTTCATCATGAATTTGGTCATGGCTTTGCATCACTGGCTGATGAATATTATTCTTCACTGGTGCCGTACAATACCAATTTCAGTCTTAACTATGAGCCATATCAGCCAAATATTACCACCTGTATTGACTTTCAGGGGAAATGGAAGAGCATGATCTCTGATACTGTTCCGATACCTACACCGAATCTGAAAATATATGCAGGTGTTGTCGGATTGTTTGAAGGTGCAAGATACACTGATAAGGGAGTTTTCCGGCCTTATCTTGATTGTACGATGAAGTCTAAAATCAATAATGCTTTTTGTCCTGTATGCAAACGGGCGATAGAACGAATGATCAGATTTTATGCTCCGGAATAAAAAAGAGGCTGTCTAATAGGGTAAGATCTTTATGGTAGCCACGAATTCTCGAAGACCCAAAGAAATCACAAAATCCTGTTGATCAATTAAATTAACTATACTGCTAATCTAAAGGATTTAGTGTTTTGGTGGCGGGTTTTCAACTTTTCAGACAGCTTCTTTATAAAGAAATTTCATGCTCAATCTTCTATTTCAATACTTTGAATTGCATCTCCTGTTCTTATCAGGTCGATTACCTTAAGGCCTTTCACAACTTTGCCAAAACAAGTATGATTTCTATCAAGATGTTTTGAGTTTTGCCTGTTATGGCAGATAAAAAACTGTGATCCGCCCGTATTCCTTCCCGCATGTGCCATGGATAATACACCTTTGTCATGGTATTGATTTTCTCCATTAAGTTCACAATCAATGGAATAACCCGGGCCTCCTGAACCAACCCTGGGATCACTTAAATCCCTTGAATAGGGGCATCCTCCCTGAACTACAAAGTCGGGAATAACACGATGAAAAACCAATCCGTTGTAAAAACCTTGCTTAGATAACTTAATAAAATTTGCAACCGTATTTGGGGCGTCTTCATCATAGAACTCAATCAGCATTACCCCTTTGTCAGTTTTAAGAGTAGCTTTACTCATTGGAATTGGTTGCAGGAATTACTTCAAGAAGTTCAATTTCAAAAATCAATGTCATATTTGGTTCAATTCTCTGACCTCCTCTGGGTCCGTACGCAAGATCGGAAGGGATATACAATTCATATTTTCCACCCTCTTTCATAAGTTGAAGACCTTCAGTCCAGCCGGAAATAACCCTGTTTAACTGAAATTCCGCAGGTTGTCCCAATTTATAGGAACTGTCAAACTCTTCTCCGTTCAAAAGAGTTCCTTTATAGTGACATTTTACACGATCTTCGGGTTTTGGTGATTTGCCTGTACCTTCTATCAGAACCTTGTATTGCAAACCACTTTCAGTTTCCACAACACCTTCTTTATTCTTATTTTCGGCAAGAAATGCGTTTCCTTCTTCTAAATTTTTTCTTCCTTTTTCTTCACGGAGCTGAGTGAAGTACATGTTTAAAAACATATTGGCTTCTTGTGCTGATATGGTTGAATCTGAATTCATGACTTCTTCAATTCCTTTTGCAATGAGTTCAGGTTTTATATCAGGAACACTTTGCATTTTCAGACTATAACCTACCGATATACCTATCATATAGCTTGCCGAGTCAGACTGAGTTTTAAGTTTTGCATCTTTTGAAGATATTGAATTACATGATTGTAATGCTATAATTGCAAGGAGTATTATGCCTGCATTTGTTAGTTTTTTCATTTGTGCTGGTATTTAATTTTTAATTAAGTGAATGGCGAAGATAAGCCTATTTTTAGGAATATCCGAATTGTGAATAACTCTTCTTTTACTCTGTCAATCAATTATGTAAATTTCCTTCGTTCTAAAAGCATAAGTCATGAAGTTTTTTGCAATAAAAAAAATCAGTGTAATACTGGCTATTTCTGTTGTTGGAATATTTTTTATTTCTGCAGATGGTCAGGAGGTATCAAAAACAGAACTGGAAAATCGTGCCTTTGAGAATTTTAAGGCGGAGAAATACGATAAAGCATCAGCAGATTTTGAGGTGCTATACGATCTTTTCCCCAGAGATTCAAGATACGCTTACTATTTGGGAAGATCCTATTTTCATTCCAATCAGAAACTGGATGAAGCTACTGAATTGTTAAAGTTTGCAGCTGCGCGTAATTATGGAAACGATACATATTATTACCTTGGAAGAGCCTATCATTTAAATTATAAATTTGAGGATGCAGTTCTTGCCTTCCTGACGTTCAATAAGACTGCAAAAAACAGCGAGATTAAGAAATACAATATTGAATACTGGATAAATGTTAGTGAGAATGCAAAGGAATCGGTAAAAATTGCACAGGAGCTTTCCATAGTATCGGAAAAATCAGTGCCTGAAAATGCCCTGGAAAGTACGTTTGATGATGAACTTAACGGCAGTTATATTTATGTTCCTGATGCATTTCGTTCGGAGGCAGATATTGAAATGAACTATCAAACCCTGATGTTTTTGCCAGATAATCCGCAGATCGGAGAATATATCTATTTTGAAAGTAACTCGAAAAAAGGCAACACGGGTTTGGATTTATACAGGGTACAAATTCTATCAGCAGAAAATTTCAGTATACCGGAACCTCTTCCGGATTTTATTAATACTGAGTTTGATGAAGCATATCCTTATTTTGATGTGTCAGAATCTGTCTTGTATTTTAGTTCCAGGGGGCACAATACCACAGGAGGGTATGATATTTTCAAGTGTATTTATGATTCATCGAAATCTGCCTGGGCATCTGTTGAAAAATTGTATTTTCCAGTGAATACTCCAAATGATGAAATATTATTTACCAATATAGCGGATAGAAGCAAATCGGTTTTTCTATCCAATCGAAATACAGGACTTAACGAATATATTGCTTATACATTTCTCAATGAGAAACAGGCTGAATACCTTACCCTGAAAAATCGTGAAGAAATTATGCTGTGTGCACAATTGGCGGATAAAAATGAATTAGACAATATAAGTGTTGCATTTCAAAAATATGAGCAGGGTACACTTTCACCGGAAGAATTGTCAAAATTTGATGCAATTCCGGATGATAAATACGGATATGAGCAATTGCTCACGGAAGCTTTGATTTATCAGTCCCGAAGCGATTCACTTGCTTGGATAGTGAAAGATCTTCAGGCCAAAGTTGATAAGGAAGAAGATTACCAGAAAAAGCAGGTATTGATTGCTAATAGTGCCACTATTGATAGGGAATCGAAAAGACTTCAGACTTTAGCTGATGAGAAATTTTTGCTTGCGGAACAAAACACAGATCCAACAGAGGAGGAATCCGGGGAAGATGATAATCCCTACATTCAAATGGAAGATGATATAAATGGGATTGCCGTATATTCATATTCTGAACAGTCGGATCAGGATGAAATTCATACAGCGGATAATAACAGGATTGAATACAACAAAGGGAAGGAAACCGCGAGAAAAGTGCAATCAGATTTTACAATTCAGCAAACCTCGCCGTATTCCATGAACAATCCTATTCCTTTAAATGCGATGCAAGGAGGATTAGTCTATAAGATCCAGCTTGGTTCTTTTTCCCAATCAATACCTGAAGATACATTCAGAGGACTTTCACCAATTTCAAAAGAGGTTGGAGATGGTTCAACAAAGTATTATGTTGGTAATTTCAGATCACTGAAAGAGGTAAGGAAAGCACTCGAGAAAGTTAAAGATTATGGATTTCCTGATGCATTCATTGTTTCCTTCAACAACAACCAAAAGATTAATATTCAGAAAGCCAAGGAAATAGAATATGCAAAGAAATGAATAGTATGTGAACTGGTTATTATGGAACAGGAATTAATCTCATCAGGTTTTTAAACTTAAGATTATTCTATTATTATTTTTTCTACCTTTGAATTTGTTCAATTCATGATGTGTTTAACAGGTTATATTGAACTTTATTTATATGGCTGAGAAAAAGTATTTTAATAAACCTGATTCAGAGGGAGTTATTGAAGAGAAACTGAAGAGCGAACGTTTTTTAGTCCTTCATAACGATGAAGTGCATACATTTGATTATGTGATTGAAGCACTTATACAAGTCTGTGAACTTGAACCTGTGCAGGCAGAACAATGCACATACCTTGTTCATTTTAAAGGCAAATGTGATGTTAAGAAAGGAGATTATCCTTATTTGAAGCCATACAGACAAGCTCTTATCGATAAAGGACTTGAAGCAACTATTGATTAATTTTCATATCACAAGATATGTCAATATTGTCCATTGTTTTGTTGATTCTCCTGGGAATTCTCCTGATACTTGTTGAGCTATTAGTAATTCCCGGAATTACTGTTGCCGGGATTGGCGGATTTCTGATGATTGCAGGAGGTGTTTTTTGCGGATATTATTTTCATGGTTCCACTACCGGCAATTATATTCTTCTGGGCACGGGAGTAACTCTCATCCTTTTGCTGGTTTTGGCTTTGAAATTGAAAACATGGCAACGATTTGGATTAAAATCGACAATAGAGGGGAAAGTTAGTGGTATCGACAAAGAAATCATAAAAACCGGAGATGAAGGGAAAACAGTTTCCCGGCTGGCACCTATCGGTAAGGCGATGATCCATGATAAATTATTTGAAGTTAGGTCAGACGGAAGCTATATTAATAGTAGTACGAACATTATTATAACACGAATTGAAGGAAATAAAATTTTTGTAGAAACTAAAAACTAATCAAATGGAAGGAATCGGTTTAATTATTTTATTGATAGTAGTCGCAATATTTGTTCTGTGGCTATTCTTTTATTTTATACCTCTGGGTTTATGGTTTAGTGCTGTTTTTGCCAGGGTATATGTACCCATTGGTCAATTGATTGGGATGCGCATACGAAAGGTACCTCCGGCCATTATTATTAATGCACTGGTAAGTGCCACCAAAGCCGGATTAAAATTAAATCGTGATGATATGGAAGCTCACTATCTTGCCGGAGGAAATGTTCGTTCAGTTGTTAATGCTTTAATTAGTGCTGATAAAGCAAATATTGATCTTGATTTTAAATCGGCAACGGCAATTGATTTGGCCGGAAGGGATGTACTTGAAGCTGTTCAAATGTCAGTCAATCCGAAAGTAATCAATACTCCGCCTGTAACTGCCGTGGCCAAAGATGGAATTCAGCTGATCGCCAAGGCAAGAGTGACTGTACGGGCAAATATCAAACAGCTTGTCGGAGGTGCAGGTGAAGACACCGTGCTTGCCCGTGTTGGTGAAGGAATAGTATCTTCGATTGGTTCTGCTGAATCTCATAAATCTGTTCTTGAAAATCCTGATTTTATTTCTCGTGTTGTTCTGGAAAAAGGGTTGGATGCGGGAACAGCTTTCGAAATATTATCAATTGATATTGCAGATATAGATATCGGGAAAAATATTGGTGCGGTATTGCAAATGGATCAGGCAAATGCAGATAAAAATATTGCACAGGCGAAGGCTGAAGAAAGAAGAGCAATGGCCGTAGCTCTTGAGCAGGAAATGAAAGCGAAGGCCCAGGAAGCCAAAGCCAAAGTAATTGAAGCGGAAGTAAAGATCCCTTTGGCTATGGCTGAGGCATTCAAAGCAGGCAATTTGGGGATCATGGATTATTACAGATTAAGAAATATTGAAGCAGACACTAAAATGAGGGATTCCATAACCGGTGAAGAATTAGGCAAAGGAAAGAAAAAGTAAACAAAGAATTGTATTCTGTCATTTGCTTTTATTAGGGGATTTAATACTTTTGTGAAGCTCTGAAATTCAGCATTACCTGTCAGGAGAGATGGGTGAGTGGCTGAAACCACCGGTTTGCTAAACCGGCGTACTTCGAAAGGGGTACCGGGGGTTCGAATCCCCCTCTCTCCGCCTTCGCTCGCCAAAGTCCTACATCAGGAGGACAAAGGGGTGCTTTGCAAAAAGATTACCTGGTTCTTCTTTATAGCATTGATGTTATT
>JAFGQO010000147.1 GCA_016935615.1 Bacteroidales bacterium | reverse complement strand
GCAGTGCCTTCATCTGTTCTCAATACACTGTTATCTTTAACATATTCAAGGATACAATGATTGAATATTGAACTATCACTATTATTCTGTATTCTTATGCCTCCCCAACCGGAATGCATTTCCTGTGAATATCCGCTTGTGTCACTTGAGGTAAACCGGATCTTGTTGTCCGGAGTTCCAAGTGCTTTAACAACTCCGTAAACCTGCACATTAAAGTATCCCAAAAATTGAACACAGGTCCCTTCCCGGATCTCCAAAGTGGAACCTGATGATACTTCTGTATTTCCTGCAATATAAACAGTGTCGGTATCCCAGACAGTATAGTCATCAATGGTATAGTTCACAGTATCCGAAACCACGAATTTGAATGTGTCGATATCCTGTGCCCCGTGGTTATCAGTCACCATTAGAACAACATCCGCTTCTCCTGTCCATCCCGGAACAGGATCAATCGTATAGGTGGCATTGTATGTTTGAGATGAAAGTTCGCCGATTATAATATCAGTACTATTCGAAGATACTGATAAAGTATGCGTATCATCCGCATCACCGTCTGAAAAACTGAATACCATCTCTTTGGATGTTGATACCAATACGTGCCTTGTACCCGGATTATTGATTGCAGGAGTCCTGTTTACAGATGTACCCTGAAATTCATATGCCCCGATATCTATTATATCATCGTTATCATCATAAATACGCGGATTGCCTGTTAAGTCAAATGGCATCAAAGAAAGTATATCCGGCGAATGATTCCTGCCTCCGTTAATACCATACGAGCTGTCCGATAATTGAAAGTTACCGGCTCCGATATCAGCAAAAAACGGATCAATGTCATATACATTTTCAAGAACAATGTTAGCTTCATACTCCGAATAAAAAGCTGCATTTCCCCCGGGTATAATACAATTTTCAAATTCGACATAATCAGAGTTACTCACTGCAATCAATTCTTCCGTATCATAGTTCGTGTGAGGATTGTTCCAGATGATGCAATTCTGAAACTTTGCCAGTGCCTCAAGTATCGTAATGTTTGCATACCAATATGTATTTGGAAAAGGATTGTTTTGTACCACCGTATTATTTAAGACTTTCACCGTATCCGAATTCTCATTTGTATACAGAATCAGAATTCCAATACCATTATCATAAATCAGATTGTTTACAATTTCGGCATTTGAATGTCGTATAAGAATGCCTGCATAAGTTCCACCTTCAACACCGGAATTATCAGAAATAACCGAATTTGAGATCAGGGCATTTGCCTCATCATCGCAAAATATTCCGCCCCCATAGTGTCCGACATTCTCATTAATAATACATTCATTAATGCAAACTTGCCTGTTTTGTACATTGACTGCAGACTGAACAATACCATAGGCATCCTGATTGGCATACACATGTTCAATAACACAATTTTCAATCAGGCTGGTATCGGTATTTTCACCTAAAATGGTAATGCCGTTCCATCCGAGAGTACTGTCATTTTTCACAGCAATAGTATCTGCAGATGTAAAAAAGATCTGATCGTTATCTTCACCAACCGCCAGCAGATTACCATATACTCTCATTCCGTAACCTGTTGCAAACTGTACTTCCACTCCCGGTTCAATAAATAACAACGAATCCGAAGGAACGGTAATATCCCTTAAAACAATATAAGGGGAATTCTCTTTGCTCCATATCCCATGTGCCTCATCATTAAAAATTATGGTTTGAGAATACCCGGTAACAATTAAAAAAAATGAAAGAAAAAGATGAAATAGAATAACTTGTAGAGTTTTCATGATGCGTCATTTATGAAATCAAATTTATTGTAGCGAGAAATTATACGGTTCCTGCAATTAAAACGATGCTCTTTATTCATAAAAAATAAATTTTCTTGCCAAATGACAAGAAAGCATTTAAAGAGAAACTTTAACTGTCTCCTTTCTTATGCGACTCAGAGAACTGTCTGTTATCCCCAAATAGGATGCAATATATTTTAGCGGTACATTTTGAATGATACCCGGGTTGGAGCGCATGAATAGTGAATATCGTTCTTCGGCAGTTCTTGTTAATGACAAAGTCATCCTGTTTTTAAGCTCAACATATTTTTTAAGCATTAAAAAACAATCCAATTCGTGTATTTCAGGAATGGAATGGAAAAGGAGATGCATTTTCCCGTAATTGATACTCCACCCTTTACAATCGGTCAGAGTCTGAATATTTTCTTTTGCATTTTTACGGTTAAAATAGGATTCCGGATCAAAGACACATTGTGATCTGGAAAAAAAATCAGTGGTTATATCATGTTCATTTTTATCATTCACAAAAGCCCTCATGTATCCTTCCTCCAAAATCAATAAATTATTACAAATTGTCCCTTTCGTAAGAAAAAACTCTTTTTTTTCATATGTTTTAAATTCAAAATGTTCTGCTATTTCAGCAATAATGGAATGAGGCAGTAATGAGTTTTCTTTAAAAAATTTAAAAATAAAATCCGGGTTCATTAGTGTTTCTTTTCAATATTGATCGTTAAAGAACATTTTGTATTGTATATAATCCTTTTGTGCTTATCGAGGGAGTCGGTTAATAAAAATCCCCGGGAATTTCCCGGGGTATTTGTAATGAAAACCTGGTTCTAATAATTAATCAAAATGCATTTCCGGGTCATCACATGATCATCTGTTTGCATTTTAATATAATAAGTACCAGTCAAATAGCCTTCAAGGTTTTGGTTTATGGTATGGTGACCCTGATCTATACTGCCGGACCAGATCAGATCCAGTTCTCTTCCATTTATATCATGAAGTGAAATCCGGATATTATTGACCGGTTCAGGCAGATCCAGGTTTATGGTACAATAATCGGATACAGGATTGGGAATAATCAGCAAATTATAGTGTGGATCTTCAGTTAACCCTGTAAAACCAGTCGCACTGTTAACAGTGATCAGATCCGTTTTTATTTCGGTATCTGTACATCCTGAACCTTCAATGGTTAATGAAACCGTATATATGCCCGGGGAATCGTAAGCATGAGCAGGATTTTGTTCATTACTTGAATTTTCATCGCCAAAATCCCAGCTCCAACCTGAGTAATTTCCGGAAGAGTAATCTGTAAACTGTACTTCCAGAGGAGCATTTCCTTCGGTTACATTCACGCTAAAATCAGCAACAGAAGCCGGATTTCCATATAAAACCACATTATCCAACCAGGCTTCATCATCTCCAATCTGAAATTCTCCGCGTATTTTTAATTCTGTCAGATTAGATAACACGTTTTGCAATTCTTCTCTGGTTGCTGTAATCCCGGTGGAATCATTGATCCATCCGCGGCCTTCTACAATGCCTTCCAGTAAAGGAACACAATAGGAAGCAAAAGTATCCGGCGGATTGTATCTGAAATTAAAAGAGAGCGATACCGTATCATTCACCAGAATTACATCATTTGATCTGTTATTCTGATCATCCGTCAGAATTTGTCGCATATCAAAACATATTGAATGGCCATAAGCCCCGCATACATTCCCTAAAAATTTTTCAGGTGCTGAAAATTTCCACACGGTACTGCCCTCTTCTCTGCCCAGGATATATCCTCCCGGATTGCCTTCTCCATTGCCATGCAGAGGACCATCTCCTCCGTCAGCCAGACCCCAGCCTTCGGCGTTGATTTCAAAATCACTGGAGGCCAATATACCGGGATCAGTATTGTACGGGAACGTAGTAATACTCCATGCCGGATCGTTATTATCCGTATCAGCGGTTGATCCCAATTGACCATCGTATGCATTTGCCTGATCAATAACGGACTGCCCCTGTCCTCTGTTCATATTCCAGTATGCTATAAGTCCTTCTTCATCACCGGTAAGATTTTGATTCATATTTGATTGTATCTCTGTCTGGCTTCGAACATGATCCCAGATTCTTACCTCGTTGATTTGTCCATTGAAAAGATCAGTCATTAACGGATTAGTTGATAATGGATCATCATCCCAGTCCATCCCCAGTTCTAAAGGTGCATTGCTGCTGTTATCATCGATTGTAGAAGATACTCCTTTTGCGAATAACAAATCACCATTACGATAAACCGTTACATCCGAGCTGTCCGTATCGATTTCCTGAATAATCACTGCCAGATGATGCCAGCCGGTTATTCTATTTCCTCCGGACGCAAACTTATCATCGCCATTTCCCCCAACTCTTACAAAAAGACCATCTCTGTCATTATAATAAGTGCCATTACGATAATGGGTATGATAACCTATTAAAAGAATGTTATCAGATCCGTCAGGAGCATGTTTCCCCATAAAGTATTGACCGAAACCATTATCCGGATCAAGAATATAGGTTGTATACGGATTCACCCACATTTCTATAGTCACGGTATTCGGTAAAACAAGGTTTTGATCGAATTCAACATAATCATTAACTCCGTCAAATTCGAGTGCATACTGTCCGTTCAGTACCTGCAAATCAATTCCTGTAATAAAAAGGAATAATGTAAATGAAATTGTGATCTTTTGCATTTTATTGGAAATAATGAAATGAATAATAATTACTATGAACTAATGCGCTGTTGTTCGGCCTGTTTTAGTAGATTCCCATTGTTTCTTTGATTGCTTCATAATTCAGTTATGTAAAATGTCTTTTCATTGGATTCCTATCAGACATACGCCTTTACAAAAATGACAATAAATTGATTATCAATAAAATGCGATATACGAATGGATGGGAATGAATTAACGAATGGTAGTATTTTGTATACAAATGGTAAATATGAAAAGTACCTCATAGGATTATTTAAAGTTCCCGGGGTATGTGCTCAGATATTTTAAAAATATCTAACTCTGCAACAATTGAATAAGTTTTGTCTGAATCCGGCATTACATCCTGTGCTGATAGTTGAGAAATTGAGAAGGGATAAGTTGAAATAAACAAAATAGCCAGATTATAAATTTTCTACTTTCTGCTTTTTACTCTTTTTCTTATATGATTTCTTTTTTTTTGTATTTGTATTTTGTATTAATTATTATTTTTTTTCATTAGTCGATGTCTTTCCAATTGTATTGGATAAGTATTTATTAATACCGGAAAATTCTTTTAATAGATTTATTGTACATATAAATTATTTATCTCCGTTCAATTCCTGCAGTAAGGATTCAATACTTTCTATCCTTGATCTAAGTTCATCAAGCTCATCCTTTTGAGACTCGATGATAGTCTTTTGTTTTTTCGCAACCTCAATAAGAACCGGAATTAATCCTGAATAATTTACGCTTTTAAAACCATCAACATCTTCGACAAGTTCCGGG
>JAFGQO010000146.1 GCA_016935615.1 Bacteroidales bacterium | reverse complement strand
GCTAAAATAGTATGATTAAAAAATGCCACAAAGTCACCAAAACACAAAGAACTCACTAAAAAGCTTTTTTAAATAATTGATAATTAAAGTTATTTATTTTGAACTCACGTTAAGTTAATAAATTCATTTCATCAAATGCCCGATTCATCGATTTATCATTCCAATAACCCAGAACAAATAACCAGTAACCCTAAACTCAACTACTCAACTAACTCACAACTCCAAACTGATCACCGTTCACCGATTAATTACAATTACACAGTTCCACGATTACACAGTTAAACAACTCCAAACTCCAAACTAACTATTAAATACAAGTATTTTACTATTTTTGGCTTTTTTGGATTGTATAACGAAGGCTTATTTTACGAAACGCAATGTTGATCATCCTTTTTGTCGGCAAATTTTTTAAAGGATTGTGGGAGCATCATCTTACCTGCGGTTACAATGCTCCGTTTGTTCTTATTATGAGCATAATCGTGTTCAATTTTATTTTGGAGCGTATTCTTTCCTTTCTGAATTCGAAAAGATACAATGCAGAATTGCCGGATGAAGTGAAGGATGTATATGATTCCAGGCAGTATAAAAAGTCACAGAAATACAAGATGGTGAATGAGCGGTTTTCGCTCATAACAAGTACATACAGCTTTATTCTGATCGTAACTATCCTGGTATTCCATGTATTTGGTTATGTAGATCAATTGACACGAACCATAACATCAAATCCTCTGTTGGTGGCCTTACTGTTTTTCGCATTCATTATGCTTGCTTCCGATATACTTAATACACCTTTTGCACTCTATGATACCTTCGTAATTGAAGAGAAGTTCGGGTTTAATAAGACAACCTTAAAGACCTTTTTTCTTGATAAGATCAAAGGATGGTTTTTGGCTGCCGTTTTGGGCGGCGGAATAACGGCTTTGATTATCTGGTTTTATCTGCTCACCAGGCAAATGTTTTGGGTATATGCATGGATCGCGGTATCGGGGGTCATGTTGTTTATTAATATGTTTTACTCCACACTTATTGTACCATTATTCAATAAGCAAACTCCCCTGGAAGAAGGACCCCTTCGAAAGGCGATCAGCAATTTTTGTAATAAAGTGGATTTTACACTGGACAATGTTTTTGTGATTGACGGATCCAAACGCTCAACCAAAGCAAATGCCTATTTTACAGGATTGGGATCGGAGAAACGAATTGTATTGTACGATACGCTGATTGATGATCTTTCGATCGATGAAATTGTTGCCGTGCTTGCACATGAAATTGGTCATTACAAGAAAAAACATTCCAGGTTAAATATGTTGCTGGGTGTTGTTCAAACCGGGATCACATTGTATGTTTTTTCGTTGTTTACGGTAAATCCCATGTTATCCTGGGCACTGGGAGCTAAAGTTCATAGCATTCACATGGTAATCCTTGCTTTTGGAATTATTTACAGTCCTATCTCAACCGTGGTCGGACTGGCTTTAAACCTTCTTTCCCGCTTTAACGAATACCAGGCAGACCGTTTTGCGAAAAAACATTATGATGCAAAATACCTTGTCAGTGCTTTAAAAAAATTATCTTCCAAAAGTCTGAGCAATCTTACACCTCATCCCGCCTATGTATTTTTTCACTATTCGCACCCTACACTTATGCAAAGGATCAGGGCTCTTAAAAAGGAATAAAGCATTTCTCTTCAGATGGATCTTAATTCTTTCTGTCCCTGGTTTATTTCAAATTCTAACTTAGAAAGGATACATACTAAATAACCTGCGTTAAATACTAAACTGGTGAAGAAAAGTCTTTCATTGTTTCTAATATTACTATCAATTACGTGTTAATAATCATGTAAATGAACAATTGGTAAACTAAAATTCAATATTCATGAAAAAATGTAGTTCTTTTTTTTCGGTAGTCTTAATAGTTCTGGTATTGTTGTCATTCGGTTCCTGCAAAAAAACCAAGGATGCTTTAACCTATAATTGCGATGAGCTTGCAACTAATTTTTCGACAACATATCAGGCATTTTTAATGAATCCAACCCAGGAAAACTGTGAAGCATTTGTAGAAGCTGCTGAGGATTATCTGGATCACTGTGCAACAACATTAACACCTGCGCAAAGACAAGAATACCAGGATGCTCTTGATGCTGTAGACTGTTCCGATTATTAATTTGTAATAGGTTACTACTATAGTTTTTTATAAGAATTCCGGCTTGCTTATAAGGCATCCGGAATTTTTATTTTCAGAACACACATAGTCAATACGGGTATTTCTTTATTTTTGCAGGATCATTGATCTGTTTACGATTGAATGATTTTCGGCGTTTATGCTTGATAGAAACAGAAATTATAATGAATTGTAAAAATAAAATGTATTGTACGCAGATATAATTACCATAGGTGATGAGATCCTCATCGGGCAGGTTGTGGATACCAACTCGGTTTTTATTGCTTCAGAATTGAATTCCAGTGGGATCAGGGTACGTATGATCCGTTCAATAGCTGATGCAGTTGACGATATTAGTAAAACTTTAGATGATTCTATACAAAACTCTGATATAGTGATACTTACTGGTGGCCTTGGGCCAACAAATGATGACATTACAAAGAATGCGCTTGCCGCCTATTTTGGCAGCAGGCTTGTTATTCATGAAGAATCTCTCAGGCACATTCGGAGTTTTCTTTCGTCAAGAGGAGTGAAGGTTACGGAGAGAAATACCAGGCAAGCCCAAGTTCCTGAGAATTGTAAGGTTCTTATCAATAAGCACGGAAGTGCCCCGGGAATGGTATTCCGGAAAGGGAAAAAGATGATCATTTCTTTACCTGGGGTACCATACGAAATGAGGGCTCTTGTCACGGAAGAAGTCATTCCCGTATTGCACAAAGAATTTTCGTTGCCTTGCAGGTTACACAGAACAGTCCTTACAACAGCAGTGGCAGAATCGATGATGGCTGATACTTTGGAGGACTGGGAGAAAACACTGACCGAGAATATTGCACTTGCCTATTTACCAAGTCCCGGGTTGTTAAGATTGCGTCTGTCAGTTACGGGAAGTGATAAAAAAAGGACTGAAAATCTGCTGGAGAAAAAACTTGCTGAATTGATAAACCTGGTCGGTGAAAAGAACATCTTCGGATTTGATGATGATACACTGGCATCGGTTGTAGGCAGATTATTACTGGAAAAGAGGGCTACCTTGTCTGTTGCAGAAAGTTGTACCGGTGGCAATATTGCGCATATGATTACAGGTGTTCCGGGATCATCGGCTTATTTTAAGGGATCAGTTACGGCGTATTCCAATGAGATTAAGACAAATGTTCTGGGTGTCCAGGAACATGATATCCAAACCTGCGGGGCTGTCAGCAGGGAAGTTGTTGAGCAAATGGCCAAAGGCATACGGGCAAAATTTGAGACGGATTATGCCATATCTACATCGGGAATAGCTGGTCCGGAAGGAGGTACAAAAGAAAAACCTTTAGGCACAACATGGATTGCCATAGCAACTCCGAAGCAGGTGATCTCAAAGAAATTTTTGCTTGGAGATCATCGCGGAAGAAATATTACCAAAGCCTCTCTTTATGCATTGAATATGCTGCGCAATGTGCTTATGCAGGTGTGTTAAAATATTGAATATTTTGTTTGATAAATTAAAATAATTTAGCGTACTTTGCGAACTGTTTAAAAAATAGCATAAATCGATAGCAAAATGTCAAGGATTTGTCAGATAACAGGGAAGAGAACAACGGTCGGGAATAATGTGTCACATTCGAAGAAACGCACCAGGAGAAAGTTTTATCCCAATTTGTTCGATAAGAAATTTTATCTTCCTGAAGAAGACCGATGGATTTCTTTGCGTGTATCTGCCGCAGGGCTTCGAAATATTAACAAGAAAGGTTTGAAAAAAGCTCTTGATGAGGCAAAGAGAAAGGGATATATAACATCTTATTAATACAGTTAGAAAATGGCTAAGAAAGGGAACAGGGTTCAGGTTATTCTGGAATGTACAGAGCATAAAGATTCCGGCATGCCCGGAACTTCCAGATACATTACCACAAAGAACAGGAAAAATACCCCGGACCGACTGGAAGTGAAAAAGTACAATCCGGTCTTAAAGAAAATGACCATTCACCGTGAAATAAAATAAATTGAATCATGGCAAAGAAAGTTGTTGCATCATTGCAAAAAGGAGAAGGAAGGGTTTTTACCAAATGCATTAAGATGGTGAAATCTGAAAAAACAGGATCTTATACTTTCCAGGAAGAGATTGTTCATAATGATCATATCAAAGATTATTTTAATGATTAGGTAAATAGAACTTAAAAATATACTCTAAATTTAAAGCTTTCTTTATCTGAGAAGGCTTTTTTATTTTTATACGATGGCAAAATTTTCATTCTTTTCAAAAGAGAAAAAAGAAGACCTTAACAAGGGGCTTGAGAAAACCAAAGAGAGTGTATTTAAAAAACTTTCCCGTGCAGTTGTGGGCAAATCCCGGGTTGATGATGAAGTGCTGGATAATCTTGAGGAAGTGCTGGTGAGTTCGGATGTAGGAGTGGATACAACATTGCGTATCATTGACAGAATTGAAAAACGGGCTGCAAAAGACAAGTATTTGAATACGGAAGAGCTGAATATTATCCTTAAAGAGGAAACAGCATCCCTACTTTCAGAAAACAATACAGGTGATGTAAATGGTTTTGAAGCACCTCTCGCTGCCAGGCCTTATGTTATAATGGTTGTTGGTGTAAACGGAGTGGGTAAAACCACGACCATTGGCAAACTTGCATACCACTATAAAAAAACCGGCAGGAACGTGCTGCTGGGTGCAGCAGACACTTTTCGTGCCGCTGCAGTTGAACAGTTGACAATATGGTCAGAAAGGGTAGGTGTTCCCATTGTGAAACAACAAATGGGTTCCGATCCGGCAAGTGTTGCATATGATACTCTTGCCTCAGCAAAAGCAGGGGATGTGGATGTTGTAATTATCGATACCGCGGGAAGATTGCACAACAAAATCAACCTGATGAATGAGCTTTCAAAAATCAAAAGAGTTATGGAGAAAGTTATTCCCGATGCACCTCATGAGGTTTTGCTTATTCTCGATGGTTCAACAGGCCAGAATGCATATGAACAGGCAAAGCAATTTACTGCTGCGACCCAGGTGAATGCACTGGCAATTACAAAATTGGACGGAACAGCAAAAGGAGGAGTGGTGATCGGCATCTCAGATCAGTTCAAAGTTCCTGTGAAATATATAGGGATCGGTGAAAAAATGGAAGATCTCCAGGTGTTCATCAAGGAAGAATTTGTCGATTCCCTGTTTTCGGAATAATCCTTTCACGAACAAACCATTCGGTTTTTACCATATGTTGAACAGTTTTCAGAGCAATATGCTTTTCCAGGTATAAATTACTGATTGTATCCACGAATAATGAGAACCAAAACAAAACAGAACCCGGTGCATGTTGTAACATTAGGATGCTCTAAAAATGTGGTTGATTCGGAAGTTTTGATGAAACAGCTGGATGCTAACGGATTGCCGGTAGTACATAACAAAGATTTCTCACAGGCAGATACGGTGATTATCAATACATGCGGATTTATCAAAGATGCAAAGGAAGAATCAATTGATACGATTTTACGGCATGTGAAAGCCAAAAAACAGGGCCTTTTAAAACATGTTTATGTGATGGGATGCCTTTCGGAACGATACAAGTCCGATCTGAGAAAAGAAATTCCCGGTGTGGATGAGTATTTCGGCTGTAACGACCTGAAGGAAATAATCAATACCCTTGGGTACGATTATAAAGCAAATCTTGCAGGTGAAAGGATTCTCACAACTCCTTCACACTATGCCTATCTGAAAATATCGGAAGGATGCGACAGGAAATGTTCTTTTTGTGCAATTCCTCTTATGCGTGGCAGATACAAATCCAGACCGGTTGAAGATATTCTCCTGGAAACAAAAAAACTTGTGTCTTCAGGAGTTAAAGAACTTATGCTCATTGCACAGGATCTTACGTATTATGGGGTCGATATTTGCGGGAAACAAAATCTTGCTGAATTGTTGGAACTTCTGACAGATACTAAGGGATTGAAATGGATTCGCCTTCATTATGCATATCCTGCAGGTTTTCCAAAAGACGTCCTGAGGGTTATGCATGAGAGATCAAACATTTGCAGATATCTGGATATTCCGTTTCAGCATATCAACGGACAGGTCCTGAAAAAAATGCATCGTGGAATAACAGGTAAACAAACTTATGAATTGATTGAGATGTTCAGGAAAAGAATTCCTGATCTTACCTTACGAACTACCTTAATGACCGGACATCCGGGGGAAGGAGACAAGGAGTTCGAAGAACTTATGCTGTTTGTCGAAAGAATTCAATTTGATCGTTTGGGTGTATTTGCTTACAGTGAAGAAGAAGACACTTTTGGAGCCCGGAATCTGAACGACGAAGTACCCGAAGAAATTAAGAATTTAAGGGCAGAACGCATTATGGAGATGCAGCGGGGGATTTCTCATAACCTGAATCTGTCGAAAGTGGGCAAATCCATTGACGTCATAATCGACAGGAAGGAAGGGGATTTTTATGTCGGCAGGAGTGAAGGTGATTCACCCGAAGTGGATAACGAAGTGCTCGTACATTCCAATAGCTCACTTAAAACAGGAGAATTCTATAAAGTAAAAATTACGGCTGCGGAAGAATACGATTTGCATGCCGAATATATACAATAACAAAAAGAGGCTGTCCGGAAAGTCATAAATTCAAGAAAATGCCACAAAGACCCTAAGTCTTCAAGAATCACAAAATTTTGATTTGCAGAACATTTTTACTTTGTGAATCTTCGTGTTTTAGTGGCATAAAATTAACTTATTGGACAGTCTCTTTTTGTAACCTGACACTTTCTGTACAGTGAGATGCTCTGATCAATTCAATACAAGAAATTTTTCCTGGTACATTGACTTCACACTCTGAATTCTGAGAATATATAATCCTGCAGGCAGATCAGCAATATCAAGTTCCAGTATATTGTTTGTTCCGAAACTGAGATTATCGCTGAAAACACGATAGATATTTCCTTTCAGGTCCAGGATCTGAATGCCTGATACATCCTCAATATTAAGTCCCAGTTTAACGGAAAGTTTATCTTTTGCCGGACTGGGATAAACTGTGACAGCTCCGTCAGTTGTTCTTTCATTGAGGCTACTGACATGGGGTATATTTGCGACGGCGGTACCGGTACTAAAAAACTCCCACATAAGATCAGATGCTGAAAGCAGCATGTTATATTCTCCGGTTACGGGCCATGTATGCATATTCAATGGGAGAGAATAGAATATGATCATATTTTCTTCTTCTGCATTTTTCCATAATTCCCCGAGATATTCCTGTTCATCAACAAGAATTTCCGGGTCACCGGAACACCCGTTTACTTCCAGCCAGTAGTTTAATACATTATCTCTTACGTTGGCATAGTTCACAGACGGGTCATTTTTTGCGTGGAAATGGATCATTCTCACCGGCGTTGTGTGTACTCCTTCATCAAATTCTATCATTCCGCCAACCGTACCGGTTGCACTTACCAGTCCGTCCGTTTCAAAAGGCAGCCTGTTGGCAAGTCCGCATCCGTCAGAAAATCCAACAGCATAGATCTTTGCAGAATCCAGCGGAAATCTCGCAAACAAGGTGTCAATAACCGCTCTGGCGTACCCGATATCATCGGGCTTTTCTTCATCCATAAAATAGTTCCAGCTCAAATCCGGGGGAGGACCGACATAGTGCAGATACGAAACAAAGAAATTGTTCCTGTTGGCCAGCGAATTGAATCCCGTATACAATGCCATTGATTCAGGATTCTGATTCCATCCGTGTGCCGCCAGTATCAGCGGGTATTTTACGGAAGTATCAATTGCCGTGTAGTAGCCGGAAGGAATGTGAATCTTAAAATCTCTCAGTCTGGGTCCTTCAACAATTGTATCATAAGAGACCGGAGCTTTGTTAATCTGTGTGGTGAAAAATTCCCATATACGGTTGGTGGTTCCGAGACGACTGCTCAATGTATAGGAATGACCGCCTGTTTCGGTTATGTACAGAATGATGTTTGCCGAGCTGTCGGGCGAAGGATAGAGTATTCCTTTAATTCTGCTGTCATCCCTGAAGGTATCAGGCTCGGCGGTAATGCCGTTTATGGTCTTCCACTCATCCAGAAGATCGGCAACAGAAAGCCATCCCGACTGACCATTGATATTTACCGAAACATCGTCCAAAGCATGAAAATGAATAATGGGAACGGGATTTGCGGCATGGTTTTCTTCCCTCATGAACAGGGCTCCGGCAGGAGCGATACCGGCGATCTTATCGGATATTTCCGATGCCAGTGTATACGCCATGATTCCCCCGTTGGAAAATCCTACGATAAATACCTTTTCCGGATCTACAGGCTGCTCTTCAATCAGGGTATCGATCAGTGCCGATATGAATCCGATATCATCAACCCCGCTACTGGCAGCAGGATCACAACATCCTCCTGCATTCCAGGAATTGCCAATACCCTGAGGATATACGGCAATAAAACCTTCCATGTCTGCCTTATCGCTGAATTGCGTAAGAACCTCAAAGCTGGATGCCGTGCAACCCAGAAAATGAAGTGCAATAACTGCCGGAACATCTTCACCGGGAGGAAGATTATCGGGAACATGAAGAATATATGCCCGTTCAACACCACCAACGTCAATAGTAAGAGTCTGAGAAAAATCATGGATTGCAACTGCGAATAGTAAGCCTAGTAAAAAAATTGGTTTTTTCATGGTTGTAAAATTAGATGGATACTGTATTGGTTTTCTATGGTAATAATACATTTGAGATGCTGAAAACCCGTATTCATGAATATTCTTTAGACAAATTCCAGATAAGAGAGGCTGTCTCAAAAGGTAAATATTTTAATATAGCCACAAAGTCCCGAAGCCTCAAAGAATTCACAAAACTCTGATATTCAATTAT
>JAFGQO010000145.1 GCA_016935615.1 Bacteroidales bacterium | reverse complement strand
TTTTTGATGCGGAAATACAACAGCAAGCTTTCTATAGAAAATAAAACTGATTTTTTGATAAAAAAATGTGTATTCCATATAATAAATTCAATCGATTCACGTAATTCTATCAGTGTGACTTTTTATTTATCTTGTTGCTAATTAATAAGGATTGTATGAAATAAAATTACCTAGTGATTTGAATTGTTTTTAATAGAGAAGAACTGAACACTGCAGTTATTTGCATGTTCTGTTTTATAGTACAATCACTTATTAATAAGATGAAACAAACCAAATAATTCAAACCTTTAAATTTTAATGATATGAAACGAATGAAAAAGATTGTGTTATTAGCCGTTCTGATATCAACCATTGCTTTTGGTAACGATATTCAGATACCGGAGAATGTATCGTCTGCCTTTACGAAAGAATTTCCCGGTGTTGCAAATGTGAACTGGAAGATGGAATTTGATAAGTATCAGGCTGAATTCACTCGGAAAAATAAGACTATGACTGCTTTGTTCAATACCCGGGGAGAATGTATTGAAACAGCTACTTATATTCATCAGAATGAATTACCTGATAAGACGCTGGAAGAGATTGACTGGTACTATAAAAATGCACAGATTATTTCCTCCAGGAAAGCAAAGAATTTTCAAAGTAACTGTTATTACAGAGTTATTGTAGAAACGGAAGAAGCATTTTACTTTCTGAAAGTGGATGAAGAAGGTGACATTATTGATACTTCAGTTCGCTACCTTTCGGAGAATGCAGGCAGGAAATAAACTACTGCAATGCATAGTGAAATAATAAAAATTCATATCTTGAGAAGCAGATAGTATAAAACCTGACCCTAAAGATTGTTTGTTTAAGATCAGGTTTTAAATAACTTCTAATGCCGCATTCTCAGAATGCGGTTATTTCTTTTATTTGTTCCACTTCTTTCGAAATAGCCTTCCTTTTAATGAATGTATATTGTTCTATGTCCATGGAGTCAAACCACTCAGCCCACATGTCCATGATCCGGTCCCATTCAAGATCTTTGTCCCTTGGGGCAACCTCAACCAGAACAATATGAAGGTCAGAAAAGGATTCCTTAACCGGTTGCAGCTTCTTGACATCTTTTCCTACTATTGGATAACCATCAGTCAGCACAAAAAGGAAATTTTTTGTTAATGTATCTGTTACATAATCTGTTTTCAGATCTTCATAAAAGTATTTCCAGATATCAGCGCCATAATATTGTTTGGGATTTTTACTGAATACAGCTTTTTTATACAACTCATCCAGGGAGTTATTAAAATTGGTCCGCCGTTCTTCTTCTTTTGGCCTGCGAAAAACATTTTTGATATTTCCCATATTTACATAAAGCTGATCTTCGTAAACATCAGTTCTTAATCCCGACCCTCTCTGTGGAGCGATAACAACTTTTATTTCATCACGAGATCTGATATACAGATCTTTCTTTACTTTGTTTTCAAACATCGAATAGAGGGCTTTGACGATCTCTTTGTCTCTCTCAGGTTGTTCAGGCTGGACGATCAAGCGATCGGAAAGATCAAGCAGGATAATGTAATTGTGCTTTACGGTAACACTTTGTTTTTTTGGAGCGGGCGGCTGACAGGATACAATCAGCAACAAAAGAAAATATATTGGAATGAATCTTTTTTTCATAACTCGGATTTTTGTTGGTTTGAACAAATAACAATGTATCATTTCCTTTTTGCTTTTATGACCTTGACAATGCCCGGTTGAATCTTGTGTTTCTCGATAAATCCATCCCGTATATTCAAACATTTGGTCTTTACATTTTTCAGGTTGTCAGGTGCCAGATAAGAAACCCAGCCGGTAGTAAACTGGTCGATAAATCCTTTCAGATTTCCCTGCACGTAAGTATCAACTTCATCTCTGAGGATATTGATCTCATTTATAATCAGCTCGATAGGCATTATATTTTCTGTGAGAATCTTAATGTCTTTTCTCAGATGATTGATGATGCGTTTCAGGTTCAGAGTTACCTGTCTTTTTCTCCATTCTCTGATAAGAAAGTCAAGCAGAATACTCCAGAGGATGTACGCAAGAAATCCCAGGCAAAGAATGATATAGAAGGTCGGATTCTGGCTCCATTTCATGGTTGCCAGTCCCATCAGTTCTTTCGCAGATTCTGTATTATTATGGATAATGAGAGCCAATAAAAGATCTACAATAAAGGTAACCGTTATGAGAAGGGAAACAAAAACAATTTTAGCCTTGTGCTTCAAGTCGAGAAGGACATGAAATGCCAATCCAAAAGCATAAAAAACGAATGGAACAAAGAATAAAAGATAATTGTATCGTAAAGCCTCGGCTAATTCAGCGGGCCCTGGCATAATACTTCCTGTACTTAAACCATCTGCAAGACGACTTGCGATTCCTTCAAAGTCGACATAAAGTGCTTTATAAGCTGCTGAAATATAGAAAAAGAACAGATATGCTGTAAGGAATACGAGTACAAAAAGAACAATACTAAATTTCAATGTACTGAAAGATTCTCGTTCTAATTTTTCCTCATCTTCTGCTCTTTTTTTTCTAATGTGCAGAAGCTCTTCCCTGTGTTCTTCAATTTGTTTTTCCTTAACTTTGATGTCAGCTTCGAACTTGGCATTGTTCTTCTTTGTATCATCAAGAGCTTTTTCAAGGTCTTTGATCTTTTCTCTTTTTTCTTTCCTTTCGGTTTCGCTGAGTCCCTTGTATTGTTCATCAACAAGGTCACCGTTCAGAATTCTTTCGAGATATGAAGCATATACATCAGGATCTCCCTGAACGCTTCCTGATTTGGAGTATCCAAATTCCTGCAAGTTGGTTCGTTCTGCAGAATAAGTAATTTTTGGTTTTTCGTCCTTAACAGATTTAGAATTGTTTTCCATAAGGTATATAAATTTAGGAATTGGGGAATACTATATAATACTATTAAAATTGCAATTTAGTATATACAATACTATAAGAAATCTTCCAGCAATTCAAAAATCGATGTGCTCATTTTGATAAAAAAATGAATTTTCATCAGATTATCAGGAAGTTATGTATTTCTATGAAGAAACAAAGAAAGAATAATGGGATTATAAGTATCTGGTGCTGCAGGACCCCATTATTCATCAATACGTTAAAAACGGAAGTAACGCTACGGTGAATTCAGTACCATCAGGTTTTGCTGAAAATACCGAATATTTTTGTACACTGCTGTTTGAGTTGAATTTTTCCGTCACACGATTCAATCCGGCAAATGCAAATATTTGCTTGGGGAACAAACCCTCAGAGCTTGCCTGTTTTGAATAATCTTTCATCAAAATCTTTCCGTCAGTAGTTAAGGCATTAATTCTTGAAAGATAGAAATCAGGGCGGGGAGGTTTTTCAAAAGTATCCATGCTTCGATTGTAATTCTCTGAACCATCCCAGGAATAAAAGATTTTACTTCCTTTTGCTGCAAGTATATTTCTGATGTTCAGTTCACAATTTGTAATGGAATCACCCAAACCTACCAAACGTTCATCGGGTATGTTATCATTTATAAAATCTTTTACTTCCTTCTCACTGTTTAGCACTGTAGTATGAAATCCTTTTTCTTCGAGCACGAATTGTAAATCCTGAATAGTTGTTTTTTTTGGAACCATAACCTTATCTGTCTTCATATGAATTAATCTTTATCGTGAAGTTGTAATTTTCAATTGTTTCATTGTTTTATCAATCAAAAATGTTTGATTTCGCATCAAAATAAAAGCAGAAACATGACAAATGTCAACTTTTTGGTATTTCTACAGAGGCGAAGGGATAAATCTTGTGTTTGAGGGGCGAAATTATATTTTGAGGGGTGAAATTTTAATTCTTTTGATATCTGCATAACTTTAATATTATATAATGTACTTTAATACGATATCAAAAAAGCTGATTTTGAGCCGGATAGATGAAATACTATGTTTATTATTTAACTTGTTATCAGAGAATTTAATAATCTCATAACAGAAAAAAGTGCGATTAAACAGCATTTGTTATTAAATTAGACTATGAAAAAAGAACATTTTTTTGAAAATGAATTATGTTTTATCCTGAGCAAATACAAGGTAAACTTAGAGACTTTTTGATAGAAATTGCCAACCTGGCAAGTTTTACCGTACTGACCATCAAATATATGTTCAGAAGACCTTTTGAATATTCTGAGTTCAGAAGACAGGCTTATGAAGCAGGATACAAATCTTTTTTTCTTATCAGCATAACTGCCCTGATCATGGGACTTGTGCTTACCATTCAAACCCGTCCAGTTATGGCAGAGTTCGGAGCTGAATCCTGGGTCCCTACCATGGTATTTATTTCGGTGGTTATTGAGATAGGTCCTGTGATCACCGCTCTTTTGTTTGCCGGAAAAGTTGGTTCACGCATTGGAGCTGAATTAAGCTCCATGAGAATTACAGAACAAATTGATGCTATGGAGGTTTCTGGTGTATACCCCATGAAGTATCTTGTAGTTACAAGAGTTCTTGCGACCACGGTTATGTTACCGGTTTTAGTAATATATGCCGATTTTCTTGCACTGTTAGGTTCCTATATAGGGTATACTTTTCATAATAACATATCCCTGTGGCTTTTTATTCGTGAATCATTTGATGAACTTTACTTTAGAGATGTGATTCCGGCAACAATCAAGACATTTGTCTTTGGATTTTTCATTGGCATTTTAAGCTGCTATAAAGGATATACAACAAATCTTGGAGCTGAAGGCGTTGGTCTGGCAACAAATTCGGCAGTAATCCTTTCCTCTTTGTCCATATTTATCATTGATCTGATTGCTGTTCAAATCACTCAAATAATACTATGATAAAGGATGCAAAAAAATACAATCATCATGTGATAAAGATCCATAATCTTAATAAATGGTTTGGAGAAAATAAAGTATTATCGGACATTAACCTGATCCTTTCGGAAGATGAGAATCTGGTTATTCTGGGCAGATCAGGAGTGGGTAAATCGGTTTTGATAAAATGTATTGTTGGTCTGGAGAAAGTTGAAGAAGGAGAAATTGAAGTGTTGGGCAATAATATAACCCGGATGGATGAATTTGAGTTAAATAAACTGAGGAAGCACATCGGATTTTTATTTCAGGGTGGAGCTTTGTATGATTCCATGACAGTGGAAGAGAATTTGACATTCCCGCTAAAACGAAATGCGCCTGATTTGAGCAAATCAGAGAAAGATGACCTTGTCGATGATGTGCTTGAGAGTGTCGGACTTATCGACGCAAAACATAAAATGCCATCCGAATTGTCAGGAGGCATGAAAAAACGTGCGGGTTTGGCCCGGACCCTGGTTTTAAAACCAAAAATTATTTTGTATGATGAACCCACCACCGGGCTTGATCCTTTTACAGCCCAGGGAATTAATGAACTTGTTGTAAAAGTGAAGAACAGATACAATACAACCTCTATACTGGTAACACACGATATGAAGTGCGCCAGGATTACTTCAGACAGGATGATTATTATGAACGAGGGAAAAATAATTGCCAGGGGGAAATACGAGGAATTAAAAAAAATTGATGATGAAGTTATTCAAGGGTTTTTTAAATAGTCAGACCTTTACAATAAATTATTAACCGATGAATTAAAACTATTAGTTATGCCTGAAAATAAGTACAATTCACTGCGTATAGGTTTTTTTATTTTTATCGGGTTTCTTCTCTTTGTTGCAGCAATACTTATACTTGGTCGAAAACGCAATATGTTTAAACCGACCATCAATATTTCCACTGTATTCCGTGATGTCAGGGGGTTGAAAGTTGGTAACAATGTGCGATTCACGGGAATTGAAGTAGGAACAATAGTAGCTATTACCATTCTGTCTGATACAGCAGTGAACGTTGAGATGTCAATGGAAAGACAAGTAATTCCCTACATTAAGAAGAATTCGGTTGCCACCATCGGAAATGACGGATTGATGGGGAACAAAATAGTAATCATACTCCCGGGAACTCCAGGTACTGAGGTTGTTTCACCGGGAGATATTCTGCCTTCCATTAAGCCTGTTGAGATAGACGATATTATTGCAGACATAAAGAATACAAGCACTAAAATTTCCCAGGTGGCAAATAATCTGATTGAGATTACGAATAAGATAAACCATGACGATGGACTATTTGGTAAGGTATTCACTGATTCCGATTTATCGGAAGACATAGAAAGATCAGGCAGGAATATTGCCCGTTTATCAAAGAACCTGGCAGAAATTACAGGAAAGCTGAATGATGGGAAAGGGATCATGGGAAAGGTCTTATTTGATCCGGATTTTTCAGCACAATGGGAAACCACGACAGAAAATCTTACGGAAATATCAGGCAATTTGCAGATATTATCAGAAAATATCAACCATGGCAATGGTATTCTGGGTAAAATGATAACCGATACTGCAATGGCCGATAATTTTTTCAATGCGAGTCAGGATCTTGAAACTGTTTTACAAAATCTTTCGGAATTGAGTGCAAAACTTAATAATGAGAGAAATGCTTTGCATAAGTTCATTACCGATACTGCATTTGCAGATTCAATTGAAGTATTGCTGGGGAGAGTAAACCAGGGTGTCGTTGAGGTTTCAGCTGCTGCTGCGACTTTGAAGAAAAGCAAATTGCTTGGAGGCTCTGCAAAAAAAGAAAAGAAGAAAAAGGATAAAGATATTCAGCAAATCGATGAATAATTGCTGTCAGATATTCATCTGTGTGTAAAATGAAGAATTCAGTAATTCTGTTTTTCTAATGTTCTTATTGTCATGACTGAAGTGTTCAATTACGGGAAGGAATCAGTTTCACTTACGATCCCGGCAGGATATGTAACTATTGAAAATAGAGAACCGGAATTAACTGTAAGCAAACGACAATTCTTGCAGGAGTTGCTCTCTGTCTTACCGGATGTACAGGACCGATACCTAAACATCGGAATTGTCGTTTCGGATAAGACACGTTTGTGCGGTTATCCGAAATACCTTCCGTGGGTAATTGAAGCACTGAAAAAAAAAGGCACCCACAAAACAAATATAACGTTTTATATAGCGTATGGAACGCATGCGCCACAAAACGACGAGGAGAGTATAAACAGCTATGGTGAAGTGTTTACCGATTATCGTTTTGTACATCACAATTGCAATGCTGAACATGCATTTTATAATCTGGGTCTGACAAAAAGAGGGACAGAGGTAAATCTCCTTAAGGAAATTACAGATTGCAGTTTGTTATTGACTTTCGGAGCAATTTCATATCACTATTTTGCAGGGTATGGAGGAGGAAGGAAATTATTATTTCCGGGTCTGGCTTCTTATGAATCGATATATCAAAACCACAGTTTATTTCTCGACCGCGAGAATGAGATCCTGCACACAAAATGTCAGCCGGGAATATTGCAGGGAAATCCGGTTGCTGAAGATCTGAAAGAAATTGACCATCTCATGCCACCTAAGGTTTCTATTCATGCATTACTTAATAGTAAAGGGGTAGTGTGCAAACTTCTTGTCGGAAATCATTACAAGGATTTTGAAGATGCATGTAATGAACATGACAAATACTATAAATCAGGGATAGACAAACAATATGATATGGTGGTTGCATCCTGTGGTGGTTACCCGAAAGATATTAACTTTATCCAGGCCCATAAAGCATTGCATTATGCTTCGGCATTTGTGAAAGATGGAGGAAAACTGATTTTACTTGCAGAATGCATTGACAGCATTGGATCAGAAACATTTCTGAAATACCTTGAGCCCGGGAGTTTTGAAAAAGCATTTGCAATGCTTAAAGATAACTATGAAGGCAACGGAGGTACAGCTCTTTCTCTGATATCAAAAACCGGGAGGATCAAAATCTATTTGTATACATCGCTTGATGAACATTATTGCAAGTTGCTTCGGGTACGGAAAATCAGTGAAAATGATATCTTTTCAATTCTCGGATCTCACAAAGGATCCATAGCCGTTATTAAAAATGCGAGCTTGCTGGTGAAGGGAGGTTGATAAGTTTAGAGTTTAGTGTTGTTTAGTTGAGAAGATGAGAGGATGAGAAAGTGAGAGGGTGTTTGTTACTTGCTGCCGGTTGCTGGTTACTTATCTGGGTTCCATTTACAGATCACAGATTATCAATCACGAATTACCAATATTGAACATCTGATTGCCATGATCTTTTCCGAAACCAGGAAATGGTTGAAGCAGGGAAATGATGCCTTCATATTCCGTTTGGTCAGCCGGAAAATACATCCTGAAAAGTTGAAACTTTAAGGGAGATGATCAGATACCTCATATAACGAATATTATTGAAAAAATCTTTGCGAATAAATAAATTAAATTTTAAATTCGCAGCCCATGTTGTGATGTGAGACTCCGGATTGCATCCGACGATCATAAGTGTTACGAAAACTACAAAATAATAAATTTTAAAGAGATACACAATGTCAAAAGAAAGAGATGATTTTGTTGCCGCGAAAATCGCGAAAATGAGTCTGCTGGAAAAATGCGGCCAGCTGCTTACCTTCACTTGGCGTGGTGCCATTCCGACGCCATCAGGTATCGAACAGATTACCAAATTACAGGCAGGTGGTCTATGTCTTGAACCCTATGCACTTGAAACATGTAAAAACCTGTACTGGGGACGATCACAGATCGATCCTAATTTCAAAGCGCCTAAAGATTATTTTGATATCGCACATACCTGGTTCGACTCCCGTGGCTTCGGCATAAGTGTAACGCCTGAAGAGCTCACCGAAGCTCTCAACAACATGCAGAAAATTGCAATGAACAGGCCTTCGGGAATTCCGCTTCACATTACGATTGATATGGAAGGCGATTTTAAGAACGACTATTCCGCCGGCGGTGTTCTGCAATTTCCTCCTCCGATGGGGATCACCGCAATTGGCGATGTGGATCTTGCATACAAAATAGCCAATCTGATGGCCCGTCAATGTAAGGCAATGGGTATAACCCAGTTCTATCATCCTGTTTGCGATGTGAACATCAATCCATTGAATCCCGAAATTGGTGTCCGCTCGTTCGGAGATGATGTTAAAGTTATATCAAAGTTCATCGACGCAACAGTTCGTGGTTATGAGGATGCAGGTATCACTGCAACCATCAAGCACTTTGCAGGTCGCGGTGATTCCGCAACTGACGCACACGACGTACTCGATAGATGTCGCGGTGATAAAAAACGCATGCAGGAAGTTGAACTGGCAGCCTTCCAGGCCGGAGTGGACGCAGGTGCATCGGCACTTATGACTGCTCATACTATTTACCCTGCCTTTGATGAAGAATATCCGGCTACCCTTTCGAAAAAGATCCTCACTGATCTACTAAGAGGTGAAATGGGATTTGATGGTATCATCGTTTCCGACGCGATCGGTATGGCCGCGATCCTGAAAAAATGGCCTCTTCCGCAAGCATGTGCTATGGCTGTTAAAGCCGGTGTGGACCACATTCTGCTCAAGGCTGACGATGAATCCCGTTCACAGTGTCTGTTTGGTATCAAACAGGCTGTTGAAAGCGGCGAACTTTCTGAAGAACGTGTGGATGATGCAGTACGTCGTCAGCTCATCAGAAAGTATGACCAGGGTCTGTTTGAAAAAGCAGGCAAAATGGATCCAAAAGAAACTACAGCTATTGTCAGAGATAAAATAAACATCGACTTCTCATGGGAAGTAGCTCACAAAGCATTGCTGGTTGTTCGCGATAATAAAAAACTGCTACCCTTAAGCAAAGACAAGAAAATCCTTGTGATTGAGCAACTCATTCCATACGAGTTTCTTGGAAAGGATATGTACAGTCATCCCCACATGTTCTGCGAGCAGATGACCAGACATTCTACCAATCTCATTGTGGATGATACCGGTTTCCATGCCGAAGAAGATGAAGTCGAAGAAGCTTTAAGGCTGGCTAAAGAAGCAGATCTGGTTGTTATGACCAACTACTATGCACGTATTGAAAAGAGAGGTAATAACACACACCTGGTCAAAGCGTTGAAAGCGGCCGGACATGATGTGGTTGTTGTTACCAACTTCCCATATCGTAAGGGCACAACAACTATAGCCGATGCTGTTGTATGTAACTTCTCCGGTACTCCGGATTCGATCAGGGTTTCAGCGGATCTCCTATTCGGAGCTGTTAAGCCCTGTCCGACAACAAAGATGCCTATTGATCTGAGCGCTGAAAAAGATCTTCCTGAAGAATCTGATGCTGCTCCAAAAAAGGCAAAAGAGAAGAAAAGAGGCAATGTATGGAAAGGAAAGTGCTGATATAGCCACCTTATCATACAATATGAATTAACAAATATTCCGGGCGTTAGATAGAGTTTTAATATTTCTTACTGGCGCTCGGATTTTAATTAGAATGCTGGAACCGATTGGAACCAGCTTTGTCAAAATCATTAAGCAAGAAAAAAATGTCGAAATCCAATTCATTTGATATTCATGATGTCTATACCATATCAGGACCTCAAATAACCGAAATTTACGAAAAAAACAAAATGACGGTGCATTTTCAGGGCATGTCCAAATGTTTGCAGTTTCCGCATACCGTAGCCCTGCAAGGAGCCCCGACCTGTTCAATCGGAATTTCACCTTACGGTCTGTATAATCGTCTGAACGACGCCGGTCGTCTTATCATGTTAAACCAAAAGGCGGTTCAATTTGGCTCTGCACCATATATCAGCACTTACGAGGGAGAAACATTATTGACACAGCTGCAACCCGGCGAAACTGAGTCTGACGATATTCCGGCCTTAAAAAACTACTATCCTGAAGCGATTGCCAAAGAAAATATTAAAATGACCATTGCCACCCCTTCTTTGGAAATCGAATATACTCTGGAAGATGTGAAGGTAACAAGAAGACTGATTTCACCATTATTATCAGGTAATGAGCAGACGCTGATGCCGATTAGCGTTGAGGAATTTACTGTGGAAAATAAGACAGATGAGGAACAGGAATATACTTTGGTGGTACCGCGACCTTCTCTGGTTAATTTACAGGAAAAAGAGCTTAAGCCCACAGATCAGGATAGCGTTTTCGTGAGCAGCGCCGCTGTCTGCGGGCAGAAACATGAAGCGTTTGACATGAATGGCATTCGCGGCATAGTTATGGGCAGCACGGAGACTGAAAACAAAATGATAATTGCCGTATCAGACATTCCTGGAGTTGCAGTGGATACTCAACCTTATTTCTTATTGAACAAATACTCTGGCGATCTTCTTATTACGGAAAATGGTAACTTTTATGAAAAACGGAAACCAGTTATACGAAGCGATTATGGCGCTGCTGTAAGTTTAACTATGATTCTCCAGCCGGGCGAATCAAAGACTATTCCTTTTGCCGTCGTTCTGGACTTCCCTGTTCAGGAATATATTGATGGTAAGACATTTGATAGAAAATACATTCAGAATTTTGAAAAGGCAGAAACCCGGGCGCTTGATATGGTAAAGATCGCTTTGGAAAGCTACCCTCAGTGGTGGCACGCGACCTTAACAATTCAGGAACGGATCTTCAATTCAATTTACTCCACGCCTTCCTATAAGGATGATTTTGAAGGAGCGATGCGTTTGACAAGGCTGATGCTGAATGAACTTCATTTTCCGCTTTCAAATGCATGTGTATGGATTGAAGAAAATGGTAAAGAGCAGGCGCGCTTTTTGGAATGCTTCGATTATTCCTACATCGATCCTTCGGATGTGGATTGGTACTCAATGGTGCTGCTGATGCTGTACCCAAAAGTGGAAAGAGATCTGTGTCAGGCGTTTATTGATTCAATTAATGCCGTTGATCCTACCCCGCGGTGGTACCACCATCACGCCTCCTTTGTTGAAGCAAGGATGCATTTTGAAGAAAATCCGGAAGAATACGAAGGTAAAAAGTTGACTCAGATCCGCGATGATTTCAAGACCCTGGGCAGCGTGGCTCATGATGTGTGCATGTTGTCAAAGGGACATCCTCTGCGCAATGTCAGCGATTATGC
>JAFGQO010000144.1 GCA_016935615.1 Bacteroidales bacterium | reverse complement strand
GGTCGCATCGTAAAATCTATAGGATTTTTTGCTATAGATCTTGGCTATTTGCTTAGCACAGGTGGTTTTGCATGTGCCGTGTTTGCCAAGCAGAATAAACGGCCTGCTCAGGGCAATGTTTACCAGAAATACGGGCTCGATTTCCTCCCAACCCACTACAATGTGTTCTAACATGATTCCTCCTCTTTTTATTTCTTAATCTATGTAATCAAGATCTTTGATCACCGCAATCGAAGAATGTGTCATCAGACGCATTCTCTGTTTCGATAAAATAAAACCAGCCACTGACACGATTACTCGTCAATAAATCCCATAGCGCAATGATGGTTTCCGGTGTCTCATCCTGCACGACTTTGCATAGTATCTGGCCCTCGTTCATGTATTCGATCTTGAGATGCCATGCAATCATTTCAAAAAGCTCCTGGCAGAAATCAACTCCGGTGTATATTGGATTATCCTTAGTCGTGATCAGGAATTTCCTGCCCAGGCAGTTAGGCAGTACGCCTTTATCCTGCCTCTGTTTTAATCCTTCACAGAATGTTTTGAGCTTGGAAACTTTACGCACTCCAAAGTGATCCACAAGGTCGAATAAACCGGTCTGATAAGTAATGCCATTGGCTTTTCGCAAATCCAGACTCTCGTCAAAAATGCGCTTTGTTAAGCATTTCAATTGCAGTTTGTCGGTCTTTCCACCTGCATGTTCAAATTTATATAAAGCTTTTAGCAGCATATCATCACTGTCTTTTAAGTTCATAATAAGAGAATCATTGATAATTTCAGTTTTGCAGATTTCTGTGAGATCATATTCTGTATAGTCACTGCCCAGGGACCAGTATTGCAGATACTGACTTTTCGAGAGTTTATTAGGCTTACTGCCCAATGTAAAAACCAGTCTTTTTGATGGATCTGATATTGCGGGAAGCATCATTTTACCGCGTTTGAAATCATGCCAGTTAGTGCTGTATTTTTCTACGACGTCCTTTTTGAAATGTTTGAATACGAGGTTTCTGTTTCTCAGTATTTTTTGTATGATTTCTGTCTTGGTTGTCGAACTGATGATCCGGATGTCTGAACTGACTTTATCGACCAGGTCATCCCTTACATATTTATCCAACAGGTAATCCGGCTGATTGTGCGGTTGCTCATATATTATGTCAAATTCCTTGCGTGTTATGGCATTGCTGTTGGTAAAACACAGGCCTGGACGATTATATACCGAACCTAATCCTCTGCCTTTTCTAGCGGACAATCTGATGATTTTAAGCAAATCCTCAGGACTGATTTCCATGTCATACTTATGCAAATGTGGTGATATTTGCTTGCCGATCATAATGTCGTCAACTTTCATGCTGTCTCCTTTCAAAAACAAAAAAGGGCGCAGACAGTAATAAACCCGCTACGCCCTTACTATTATGATGGTTAGTTTATGAGTGTACTTTGACTTTGCTCTGACTCATAAGATATGCTATTGTTTCGAGAATATCCTTTACGCTGATACCGGTGTTACATTCTGTACAGTGAAAAACATTGTCATCCTCGACATGCGTTCTTTCTGTATCATCGTACTCAGAAGTTTCCGGATTGAACCTGAAGAAACGCGTATTTATGCTTGTTGCTGATATTTCTTTTAATTCCTTTGCACAATGTGGGCACAAAGGAATATTGGTGTTTTTATTAATGTTCAACATACATCCTCCTTGTTCTTGTCTTTTATTTGCTTTTGCAGATCTCTCCTGCATCGGGCAAGGGTATTTTAATGCCCAGTGTGTTTTTGCCGGTTATAAGTATCTGCTTGCCTCCGCATTCTTTCGTATTGTAATACTCACAGCTCTTACATGCTTCCTTGCCCCAAACCTGAATAAACCAGCATTCAGCCGAAAGCATTCTTTGGGAAACGATCTTCGTCTTCATGACCCCTCCTTGATTCCGAGTAACTGGTTAATGTCTTTGATGATTTCAATCCGGTCTGCAGCCCAGTAAGGCTGGTGAACAAGGACGCTTGAGCCGTATTCGTTATGCTCAAAGAAATTCCGCAACGAATCTATACTCGGATACTCACAGATCCACCCTTGTTTGTTGTAATGCGCAATACTACCGCAACAGAGGTGGAAGAATTCATAAAGATAATCGGACATAGTGTGCATGCCTTTTCGCAAAACAGTCCTGATATCTTTCGTAATTCTGCGCTTACTCCATACGCTGTTGCCATCCCACAGAATCCTCGCTTTTATTTTCTGTTCATCGATTAGCGATTGAATTAAGAGCCTTGCTTTGGATTCATTTCCATTGAATTGTTCTGCGGGTAGATGTTGTTCTAAGATTGCTTTTGCAACCTCAATTTCTTTTGCCGAACCATAAATGGCAATTTTGCCGATTCTGATATTCATGATATCCTCCTTGTTATTTTTTATATCTCTGAAATCTTTATGTAATCTCCGTAATCAATATTACAAAGTAAATGAGTTGTTACGCCTTAAATCAGCGAAATATGTAGTTTTGAGAAAAACGACATATATCTGGCTGAGATCAATTCAGAATGCCAATATTATTTTCTGTTTGCATTTTTCACAATTCCACAAACATCGCGTTTGGCTATAAAACAACATCGGCCTCTATCAGGCACACAAACAATACTATTAAATGATTTGCAGATTTTATAGGTTGGGAGTATTTAAATAGGTTGTACTGAAATTAATGCTCTGATTTTTAACTCATTTCACTTGATTTTCCGAAAATTTAATGTAGAATTTTACGTGAACAATCTTTTAAAGGTTTTCAACAGAGACCAGTTTAGCAATAATCCATTCTCAGGAAGGCACATCGAGAATATCTGCATACATAGTACATCTACCATCTCGAATTGGAGATATATCCGCACTCTGAGTGCTGATATGAGTGAGTTAGGCGAAAGGTGCTCAATATTTTTTGGGAAAAAAAATGAAAAATGATTTTACATTTGATTTAACAAGACCAGCAAAAGAGAAAATAAGCGAACAAGAAATTCTTAACGAACTTGAAAAAGTCGCTTGTCATTTTAATTATGAATATTTCAGAAGAAGAGACTTTGATGATATAGCTAATATTCATTCGGCTACTGTTGAGAGATTCTATAAAGGATCTTGGTCGAAGGCAATTCAGATGCTTGAAATATATTTACAAAATAAAAACATTGAATTTAATGGGAAAAAAAGGACTCAGAGAAATACTTCTGAAAAAGATATTTTCCAAGAAATGGAGAGGATTTGGTTAAAACTTGGGCATCGACCTTCTCGGAGTGAATGGGTATCATCTGAACCAAAAATGAGTTATGATACTGTTTACAGACATTTTGGTGGATGGATAAATGCGTGCAGAAGATTTGTAGAATACAAAACTGGCACGGAAATAAAAGACGAAGAAATCCAAAGTGAAAAAGGTCATCCAAAACGACTAAGCCGAAAAAAATTGGCAAAAAGAAATGATAGAAGTCGTTCAGTTTCATTAAATGTAAGAATGAAAGTTTTAAACAGAGATAATTTCCGTTGCGTTATTTGTGGAAGAAGTCCTGCAACTGATTTAGAATGCAAATTACATGTTGATCATATAATTCCTTTTTCCAGAGGAGGGGATAATACTGAAGACAATTTGCAAACACTTTGCGAGAAATGTAATTTGGGAAAAAGCAATGACATATACTAAAAACTGAACTAGTTACGATCTGCCATGACACCTCATAATCACTGTAATCTTTCTTGTATCACTGCAATCGAGAGTGCTCGAAGAGCTCTCACTCAAACGCCCTCACCGTCGTCACTTTGATTCTTTTAATTCTATCGAGCTTGTTTTCCGCTAATTTCTCCCTTATTCTT
>JAFGQO010000143.1 GCA_016935615.1 Bacteroidales bacterium | reverse complement strand
TCCTAAAACAAATGCCAGGATTTCCCAATTCTGAGCCAGGCCTTCGAGGTAAAGAGGTGCAAAATATAAAAGAGCTGCTGCAATAGCAATTCCCAAAGGAAAACCTACTCCCGGGGTCTGCAGTTCAAAATAGATACCTCCGATAATTAATAGGATCAGCAAACTCTGGACCACCGGACTTAATAATAACAATATAATCCTGTCGAGACTTTTTAATTCATATCGTTTTATTTCATAATCTGCCAAACCCGATATTTCCAATACTTCTCTGATTGTATTGGCTTTGCCTTCGCAATATCCAACCTTTATTGCTTCCTCCGTGGTGAGTGTAAGCACTTTCCCTGAATCAACAATTCCATCCACCACCAGCAAAGGATCTACCATTGCTTCGGCAATGTGAGGATCCCTGTGCCATACATATATAGTATCATTGCCTTGAATGACCGTATCTTTCCCGTGGGCTTCCGCCGTAGCACGCATTGTAGATCTCATAAAAGACTGGTACTTATCCGGTACAGCTTCGCCCGATTGACTTACAACCGTAGCAGCACCTATGCTCCCTCCTGATCTCATGTAAATGCTATCTGCAGCTATTGAAATAAGTGCTCCTGCTGAAATAGCCTGGTTATCAATAAAGATCAATACCGGAATGGAAGAATTCAGAATTTTTGTACGGATGGAATCGGCAATGTTTACCATTCCGCCATAAGTATTCATATGAATTAAAATATAATCAGCTTTCAGAAGCTGAGCTTCTTCAAATGCTTCCTGTGTAATACGCCAGACAGGCTTGGCAATTTCCTTTCTTATTTCAAAAACATATATCAATCCTTTTTTTGCCAGTGCCGTTTTTTGATGTAATTCTTCAGAAATTGTATCGGCAAATATGCTGTCATCGGCAACATTTGATGAAAAGAGAATCTGAAAACTCAGTAACAGGCCTAAGATCCTCCAGTTAGCAGTAAACTTTAAATTTTTCATTTTCATTCAATTGTATTGCAACGAAATTAAATAATGCAGATGAATTACCAAACAAAACCACTGATATCCGTAAGTTTTATTGTTCTATTCATAAGGCTGTTGATAGACATGGCTTGGTCTCGTTTATTTTTTTCTAACTTTGGAGCTCAAAATTGTTATTATGGATTTGAGTGCCTTAACTGCCGTATCACCAATTGATGGAAGATATCGATCAAAAATAGATGAATTAGTGCCTTATTTTTCTGAATATGGATTGTTTTGTTACAGAATACAGGTTGAGGTGGAATATTTCATTTCATTATGTCGGTATAAAATTCCTCAGGTAAGTGATTTTCCTAAAGAAAAATTCGAATCCCTGCGTAAACTCTATACTGAATTCAGCCTTGATGACGCCGCTCAAATAAAAGAAATTGAAAAAACAACAAATCATGATGTGAAAGCTGTGGAATATTTTCTTAAGCAGCAATTTGACATACTACATCTTGAAAAATACAAAGAATACATACATTTTGCCCTTACCTCTCAGGATATTAATAACACTGCTGTTCCGCTATCATTCAAAGCTGCGCTTAAAGAATCGTATTTGCCTCTTTTACAACAAATTGTCGATGAACTGCTAAACCGTAGTCTTGAATGGGAAAATATTCCTATGCTTGCACATACACACGGTCAGCCGGCCTCTCCTACCCGACTTGGAAAAGAAATAAGAGTTTTTATTGATCGATTGCAGACCCAGATCGGACAATTAAAGCAAATTCCTGTTTCAGCAAAATTTGGCGGAGCTACAGGAAATTTTAATGCTCATAATGCTGCATATCCGGAAATTGACTGGGTTGAATTTGGAAATGCCTTCATCAATCATGTATTAGGACTTGAAAGGCAACAGACCACAACACAGATAGAACATTACGATAACCTGGCTGCTTCTTTCCAGACCATGAGCAGAATAAATACTATTCTGATTGATATGTGCCGCGATATCTGGACATACATTTCAATGGATTATTTTAAGCAGAAAATAAAAGAAGGGGAAATAGGTTCATCGACGATGCCTCATAAGGTAAATCCTATTGATTTTGAAAATGCCGAAGGAAATCTGGGTGTTGCCAACGCAGTGTATTCGCATCTTGCTGAAAAATTACCGATCTCAAGATTGCAGAGAGATCTGACGGATTCCACAGTACTGAGAAATATTGGCGTACCTATTGCTCATAGTATAATAGCCTTTAAATCAATTCTTAAAGGCTTGGGTAAGCTCCTGTTAAACAAGGAAAAAATTGACACTGATCTGGGAGATAACTGGAGTGTTGTTGCAGAAGGAATTCAAACCATTTTACGACGACAGGGATTCCCAAAACCTTATGAAGCTCTTCTTAAGCTTACACGAACAAATAAGAAAATTGATCGTGAAGCATTATCTTCATTTATTGATTCCTTAGATATAAGTGATGCTCTCAAAAAGGAGCTTAAAAATCTCACCCCTTTTAATTACACAGGCAAGTAGCGATGAGAGATGCTTTTAGACTCTTTAAAAGGTTTTTGCCTCCTTACAAAGCATATGTAAGCCTTGGTATTCTGTCCAATATTTTTGCAGCAATATTCAGCATATTTTCTTACATAGCTTTGATCCCTTTACTTAAAATTCTTTTTCAGCTCGATGCCAAGGCTTATGAGTATGTCGATGCCGACATCTCCCTGATTCCTTTCCGCATTCCACGTGATGCCATCATGAACAATATGTATGCCTGGCTGGGTAAAAGTATCGAAACAAACGGTCCGATACGCGTGCTATTGTTCGTTGCACTCTTAGGTGTAGCTATGATATTTTTTAAATCAGTATTTACTTACATGGCAAGTTTTTTTATGGTAAAGATCCGGAACCATGTTGTGAAGGATATCAGAAACAATATTGTCGGAAAAATAATCTCTCTTCCGATTGGTTTTTTTACCGAAGAAAAAAAAGGAGACATTATTGCGAGAACTACAGGTGATGTTACTGAAATAGAAGTATCCATTGTGAGCTCTTTTGATGCCCTCATCAAAAATCCCATTATCATTCTGATTACATTATTCTCTATGATTTTCGTAAGCTGGCAGTTGACAATTTTTATTTTTATTATGCTTCCTTTTGCAGGTGCTATCATAGGTTTTATAGGTAAAACACTTAGAAAAAGATCATTCCAGGGACAGAATAAAATGGGTGAAATTCTCTCAACTGTGGAGGAAACACTGGGAGGATTAAGGATTATTAAAGGCTTCAATGCAGAAAAAAAGATACAGAGAAAGCAAAAAGTGCAAAATGAAGAATATCGTTCAATAATGGACAAGCTGATGTTGCGTTATTTTCTTGCCAGTCCTATGAGTGAATTTCTTGGTGTATTGGTTGTCATGAGTGTCATGTGGTATGGCGGCAGACTAATACTTACACAGACAGGTGAAAATCTTTTGCAGCCCGAAGAATTTTTGGTTTACCTTGGTTTGTTCTATAATATCATCAATCCGACCAAGGCATTTTCAACCGGTTTTTACAATGTTCAGAAAGGTTTGGCAGCAGTAGACAGGATTGACAGGATCCTTAATACCAAGTCAAATATTATAATCAAAGAAAATCCCTTACCAATCAATAAATTCGAGGATAAGATTGAATACAAAAATGTATGGTTTAAATACAATGAAGAATACGTTTTAAGAGATATTTCCATCACAATTCAGAAAGGACAAACTGTTGCACTTGTTGGTCCTTCCGGATCCGGAAAATCAACATTGGCTGATCTGCTTCCCCGCTTTTATGATGTAACCAAAGGAAATCTGCTTGTTGATGGTAATGAAGTAAGTGATCTGGATATCAAAGCACTCAGAAACTTAATGGGAATTGTAAACCAGGAACCTATATTGTTTAATGATACTATTTTCAATAATATTATTTTTGGTGTTGATCAGGCCGGAACAGAAGAAGTCGAAATGGCTGCTAAAATAGCCAATGCCCATGAATTTATCATGGAAACCGAAAATGGTTATCAAACCAATATTGGCGACAGAGGTACAAGATTGTCAGGAGGTCAGAAACAACGAATATCAATAGCACGGGCCGTATTGAAAAATCCCCCCATCATGATCCTGGATGAAGCGACATCTGCACTCGATACAGAATCGGAAAAACTGGTTCAACAGGCAATCAATAACCTGATGAAAAAAAGAACAAGCATTGTCATTGCTCACCGTTTATCAACAATTAGAAATGCAAATAACATTTATGTGCTGAAACAGGGAAAAATTGTAGAGCAGGGAAATTATAAAGAGTTACTGGCAAAAAACGGGGAATTTAAAACATTGCATGACAACCAGTTTCAGTAAATAATAAATGTTGTTTACCCCTGGGCAAGACCCAAGAAACTATAAGGAATTTTACCCTGTGCCAGGAGCACAGGGTGTTTGATCCCTGTTAGCTTCGCTATCGGGATTCCCGTCGGCCTGAATTAAGGCGGGCAGGAATTCGGATTACAATTTTCATTTCATATTATTCTTGAAAATTGAGCCTCATTAATAAAAAAAGTTAAAAAATTCTAACAAATCATACTTAGAGACTGATTAATAAAAAAATCCAATTACTTTTGCATCCTTAACCAGAAAAATAATAATTATGGACGAAGGCCCATACCATAGACGGTTGAATATATTAACTAATCTGTAAGGGGCATTCATTGTTTCCTTTCAGATTCTATTGGGAGGAAACAAAAAATGATTAAGATTTTTAAGACATTTGGCGGATACATCGAAATCCCCATACTTCAAAAAGGTTGCTGGATAAATGTGATACAGCCAACACCAGACGAAATTCAGCGATTGTCCAAAGACTTTCAGTTACCTGGCGATACAATTAATGATATCCTGGACGTGGATGAAAGACCACGAATAGAATTTGATGAGGAATGGTCTTTGATCATCATGCGAATTCCTATTGCCAGCACCAATAATAGTGTTCCATTTCACACTGTTCCGCTCGGAATATATCTGGCAGAAAATTTTACCCTCACGCTATGTTTGCAAAATAACGAAATATTACCCCTTGAACAATCATCACCTTTTAGAGAACAATACAGTCAAATTACCGATGTAATCAATTTTATTTTGAGGTTATTTCTTCGTACGGGTAATATGTATCTCAAATACCTGAAGCAAATAAATCAAATGACCGGATTGATTGAACAGGACCTTGAAAGGTCTATTAAAAATAAAGAACTCAATAAATTGTTGAAAATGGAAAAATGCCTTGTTTATTTTATAACATCCATAAAGGCAAATGATATTGTCCTGGCCAGGTTGAAAAATTCAAAAAAGATCATTACCGAGATAAACGAAGATTTATTGGAAGATGCTTTCATTGAAAACAAGCAAGCATTGGAAATGGCACAGATATATTCTGATATTCAGAGTGGAATGATGGATGCATTTGCATCCGTTATATCAAACAATCTCAATGTTGTAATGAAACAATTAACTTTAATTTCCATAATACTCATGATACCTACCCTGATAGCCAGTATTTTTGGAATGAATGTTCCCAATTTTATGGAGAATTCAAGCTTGGCATTACCTTCAATCATTGTTTTTTCGTTGTTATTTTCTTTTCTGGGTGTAATTATTTTCAGGAGAAGACAATGGTTTTAGATTGTAGTTTTTTGCACAATCTGATTTCAGAATGTTTATAAGATTTTAAAAATTATAAGGGAGAGATTCAAAATAAGTTACCAGTTTAACAGGATATCTGTTTTTAGTATAGGGTATTTGCCTCTTATTATGTCTTTTAAGTCTGTCTGTTAAATCAGATGTGCATCCTGTATAATTTGATCCATCGCAACACTCTTCTAAGGAAAAAGCAAGTTTTTAACCCAAAAAATTAAGCCGCAAATTTATACAGATCCACATAAGGTGTTTGCCTTTTAACAACCGCAGTATATATACATACCAATTCTGATCTTTTTGCGGACTGTGTCCGCCGTAGCCAGCACTTTCCTCTAACATAATAAATTACTTTCTATCTTATATTGAACAGCCAGCCTTCGCATAAAGCTTCGGCTGGCTAAGGCGGAGGAAGAGGGATTCGAACCCCCGGTACCTTGCGGTACAACGGTTTTCAAGACCGCCGCATTCGACCACTCTGCCATTCCT
>JAFGQO010000142.1 GCA_016935615.1 Bacteroidales bacterium | reverse complement strand
GCAAATCCGGATGACCTGTCGCAGTCATTTTTACGTCAGGTTAAAGATTATACACAGGTGAACCGCCTGAGTATCGGCATACAGTCGTTTTATGACGACGATCTGGCGTTTTTAAATCGACGGCATCGGGCATCGCAATCGGTTATATGTCTTGAGCATGCTTTAAAAGCCGGATTCAGAAATATTAATATAGATTTGATATACGGTATACCCGGGATGACACTGGAAAAGTGGGAGGCCAATCTGAAGTTTGTACCTTATGATAAAATCAGTCATCTTTCTGCCTATCACCTTACCATTGAACCAGGAACGCGTTTGTATAAAATGATGAAATCGGGCGTGATCAAACTTGTTGATGAGGAAAATAGTTGCATGCAATATATGTTATTATGCAGGGAAACAAAAAATAAAAATTTTCAACATTATGAAATATCAAATTTTAGCAGGGATGGGTTTCATTCAATTCATAATTCCGGTTATTGGAAGCAAAAAAAGTATCTGGGACTTGGTCCGTCGGCGCATTCCTATAATATGAAATCGAGGCAGTGGAATGTCTCTGATGTCAAAATTTATATAGACGCCTTACAAAGAGGGAGGCCTGAGGTTAAAATTGAAAAGACCAATAATACTATGCGGTTTAATGAATATGTAATGGTTTCGCTGAGAACAATCTGGGGTGCAAACCTGGATCTGATCAGATCATTATTTGGAGAAGTAATCACTGATCATTTCATAAAGAACGCTTCAATATTTTTGAATGCAGGTCAAATGAACTGCAAAGATGATATTTATACCATTACAGAGAATTCATGGTTTATATCCGACAATATAATCAGCAGGATGATGTTATTCCCTCAAAACAAAAAATGAAGTGAGAATTGCTTTGTTATGATTTTTTTAATGCGTATAAAAAAATGCTATTTTAGTGAAAACGACGAAGATCCGATTTCAAAACTTTCGGCGTATAATATTACAGTATAATTGCCTGCGATTAAATCTGTATTTTTTGTCCAGAAGATACACATGTCGATATCATTGTTTTCATACTCAAGCTCACGCTGCGCTGAATAAACGACTTGTTCGCCATTGAATTCAAAAGTACTGCCTTCGTCATTCGGGAGTACCACTTCATCAGGCCGGATGATGCGCAAATAAATGTCTTTCGGACCCGCTTCAGCTATTGCATTTTCACGAACCGTGAAGCAAACTTTTATTTGTTCAAGGTTTCTGATTTTATCCGTGGACCTGTTCCTGCTTTTTTCTGGTTCAACAACAATGTTCTTTGCCGAGAGCACGCTGGCAAGCTCAACCTGTGTGCTGAGGAGTTCTTTTTCGGAAGCCAGCGCTATATTTTGTTCTTCAATAGATGTAAGTTGCTGCCTTACCTGAATATTTTCTTCGGTAAGTTGAATGTTCCGGGTATTCAGAGAATCGATCTGGACAATATAATTGCGCATGACTTTGCGCAATGTTTCCAGTTCAGACTGATATTTCCTGATTTTTTCAGCATCTGATGCCTGCATCCTGAGCAATCTGGTAATTTTTTCCTGCTCCTGCACAAGAAGAATGTTTACACTGTCGTTATTGGTTTTTAAAGAATCGTATTCAACAATCATATTACGCAATTGTTTTTCGAGATCACTTTTCACGTCTTCAAGGATTGCTTTTTCTTCTGATGTTTGCGTCAGCTGTTTGGACTCCTGATAATATTTATAACCAAGTATTATTGTTGCGATGGCCAATACTATTACAATAACCACCAAAATGACGGAAGGTTTATTTTCCGGTTGGTTTTGAATTGAGTTCGTTGTTGTTTCCATGGTTGTTAAGTATTCATATAATAAATAAGAATGGGCAAATATAAAACATGTAGGACGAAAAAATATTGTATAACAGTAATTTTTATTCGTCTTTAAAAAGTGAATTCAGCAGATTTGTACGGTTAACAACGTACTCTGCATAGTACAGTTTAGTGTTCAGGTTTTTCAATTCAATCATTCCATCATAAACTATTCCGGTAACTACAGGAATTCTGGTGACAACACCATTATTATACATAAAGATATAATCTGAAGATTTCGTTGAAAAGATGGCCTTAGCTGTGATCATAAAAGCTGAGTCAGGAATTGTGTGAATCGTAGCATGAATGGATGTTCCCGGCAGGGGAAGCAATTCAGGGTTCTGTACACTGACAATCAGGTTAAGCGTTTTTTTCTCAGGATCAATTTGCGGGGCTGTTAATTTAACACGACCGGTATGTTGTATAAGCGTATCGCCAGGGAAAGTAAAATTGACAGACTGACCTGTTTTGATAAACGCAGCATATTGCTCTGGTAATTGAAGACTCAGAAAAAGGTCTTCCGGATTAACGATATCGCAGATTGCGGTTGAAGGTGATATCTGACTGCCAGAAATAACACCTTTTTCAGCTACATATCCTGAGATAGGAGCCAAAATTTTAATTGAAGCGGAAATATTATTTACGGTGAGACTGTCTGCATGGATACCCAATATTTTAAGTTTTTCTTTGAGGGCAAAAAGTGAAACTTCAGTCATTCTGTAATTGACTTCAGCCTGTTGCATTTTTCGTATCGAAGAAGCATGTTCGACCGTTAATTCTCCCTGCCTTGTGAATTCTTCATGATAAAAATACAGAAGGCTCTTTTTTTCAAGATATTCCTGCTGGATTCTAAGATAATCAGGATTTGTAATTTCCGCAAGCAAGCTTCCTGATCTTACATAGGTTTTATTTTTTATAAACAGGGAATTTACGGTACCTCCATAAGGAGCCGTTACACGGGCACAATTCGATATGGGAACCTCAACCATCCCCGTACATTGAATGTTGCGTTCAACAAGTTGTTTCTCCGGTCGTGCCGTTTCAAGATCGAAATTCCTGATCTGTTTTTTTGTTAGCGTTATTACGGACATGATTGTATCTGTTCCGGCATCAGAGGATGCAGCTGTAATTTCTCTTTTGCTGCAATTTGAGGCAATCAGTGCGGAACATATTATTGCTATGAGGGTTTGATTAATTTGCATAGAACTCAAGTTGAATCGCGGTTTGATTATACTGGTTCAATATTTCAAGGTATTCTAGTTTAATGGAAATAGATTCCGCAATCTGGCGAATATATTCCACATATTCGATTTCTTCTTTTTCAAGTTGCAGTGTTGCCGTTTGCATGATCTGTTCAGCCTGTAATAAAGCATATTTATCAAAATACATCAGTTTCTTAAAGCTCATATCCAGATCAAGAATCAGATTTTCTATGGTTTTATTAATAGCAAATGACTGGTAGTCATATTCGTTTTCAGAGACCTGTGCTTCAAGTTTTGCTTTTTGAACTTCTGATTTTTTGTGGAAAAACAATACCGGAAATGATAATTTCAGTTGCCATGCCCAAAGTCCTGAATAAGGAGCAATATGTTGATTGATGATCCCGAAAGAAATTTCCGGAAAAAACACAGCCGTTTTTGATTTTAAGGCAAGACTGTCTATTTCAAAAAGACCTCGGTAATAATCAGACAGGATGTTGTTGCGATATTGACTGGTGTCTGTTGTTTTATTGATTTTATACATGGGCAGTTCACCGATTAAGGGCACTATTTCCGCATCTGTTACAATCAATTGTTTTACTTTGTTTCTGGCCATTTC
>JAFGQO010000141.1 GCA_016935615.1 Bacteroidales bacterium | reverse complement strand
TTCTCTTTTTTCTTTAAAATAGCCTGTCGCAGCAATTCCTCAGGGTCAATGTCTTTAATAACAACTTCTTCGATCGGGATCGCATGCTGTTCGAGAGATATTGCTGCCTTTTTGGATGTAATATCTTTAACCGATATAACCTTATTCTTATAACCCAGATGAGTTATAGAAAGAGTACCTTCAATAGATTTACCCGGAATTTTAAGTTCAAATTCTCCATCGGAGTTTGTGACGGTACCTATACTTGTACCTGTTTTAAATACAGTAGCAAAAACAATTGGTTTTTTAGTTGATTCATCAACAACTTTTGCTGTTAGAACAGTATACGAAGTAGTATCGTTCTTTTGTTTGGGTGTGGAGTTTGTTTCAGCTTCAGCACTTAAAATCCCAACAGTCAATAGCATACTGATTATGCCAAAATAAACTATACTTTTCATGATTTCTGTGTTTTATATTTATAATAAACTTCTTTACAATTCAATTTTATTAGTAAGCTTACACACCTATGACATCCGTATTTGATGTTACACTTATTTTCTCTCCATTCTCACCGATCTGTTAAAACTCTTGTTAAAACATGCGAAAACAAAGTCTCTTGATTTATGGTATTGAAATCCCTCAGTCGGTATATTTGCAAATTAAGATTGTTACAATGCGAAAATTTTTATTGATTTGTATATGTAAAATTATAGCAAAAGACCCGTTAGGTGTTGTCGGGAGAAAAACAGAATTTCAGAAATAAACATGATTTTCAATCAACATATAAGAAAATGCAAACTAAAATTTAGTGTAATTCTTTTTATTTTTATTTTGATATGTCAGATAAGTGAAGGTCAGAGACTTCTGCCTGATACAATAGATATAAATTTCAGAGCTGATACATTCATTCAGTTAAACACCATAAACATTACTGAAATAACCGACAAGCGAAATGAAAATCCACGGTTTATAAGGTATGGCACAAAAAATAAGTTACTCCTCATTCCTGTTGATCAGGAATTCTATACAAAAGAACCTCTTGCAGATGAAATTGCCAGGAATATAGTTGCAGACAGGTTTAGCTCACCGGAATTTTCACTGGCAATAAATAAATTTGAGGTTGAAAAGCAAAAGGGGCGTATCTCTTCAACAACATTTTTATCTGCTGATCTTATTTTGTATGAAAGAAAAAAGGATTCTATGATTTATCGTGGCACTTTCTTTTATGATTATCCGTACCGCCGTGAAGGCAAAAAGGAAACCATGAAGGAGGAATCGGAAAGCCTGCTTGGCAAATGGCATAGAGACTTTAAAATTGACCTTATGACAATGAATGCAAAATCCACTGATGATGAGAAGAATACCTATACAAATTTTATTAGCGATACGGCAATTCAATCACTATATTTAAATGTCGGAGGAGGTTTGTTCACAGGATTAAATTGGTGGGGTTTTCAGGCAGAGGTCTTTTTTACCAGACCGGAAACCCGCAGAAATAATCACTATTGGGCAGGGATCATCAGGTACAATAACAATGAAGATTATGAATCCTTGGCTATTGGAAGGAAATCAGAACATTATTATTTCAGGAGAAGTAATAAACTATTGTTTGACATAGACCTGAATATACTTATCGGATTTTGCAAATGGAAGAAGGTTGATGAGGAAAATATTAAATTGTATCAGGTTGTCGATTTTGAATTGTCATCGATTCAATGCGTACAATACAATCCCGTAAACTCAAAAGGGATTTTCTTTAAGGCCGGATTCATGGAAAACATACTGTATGTAATCGATAAAAAGCCTAAATTTCAACTGGGCACATACCTTGGAGTTGGTTTAAAACTTTAAGATCTGGTTCTCTTGAAAAAGTTATTAAAACATATTGCCCCGTTTCTCTTTTTATTACTGATCCATATTGCATTATTTGCACAAAAGTATGCCGTATCAGGGTATATTGTGGATGCTGATACAAAAGAAACGCTTATTGGTACCAGTGTTCAATTAAAGGGTGAATCGGTTGGATGTGTTTCGAATATGTATGGGTTTTTTCAACTTGCAGGTCTTACATCCGGAAAACACAGTTTAATATTTTCACATATTGGGTATGAACCAAATGAGGTGGAAGTTGAAATAATAAATAAGAGCATCGTATTGCCCGATGTTCTTCTTAAGCCAAAAATACTTACTGTTGATGAAGTATCTATTGTTGCCATTCAACCGGAGAGGGCTGGTGATCGAGAAGTTGAGACCAGTATGATCGAGCTTTCATCCAAAACGATCAGGTCTATTCCGACGGCAGGGAATGACATTTTTGCCGCAATTAAATATTTACCGGGTATTGACAAAACCGAACCTTTCTCTCCACTTTTCACGGTCAGGGGAGGAGAACCGGGTGAGAATGCTGTATTTATGGATGGGGTTATGATTTATAATCCCTATCATTCCAGTATTACTTCAGGCATTTTCAATACTCAGTCAATCAAAACCACCGAAATTCTGGCCGGAGGTTTCGGAGCAGAATATGGAGGCAGGAATTCTTCCGTAATGTATATTTCTACTAAAGATGGAAACAGTTCGGAATTGCATGGAGAGATTGAACCCAGCACATTCCATTCAAAGGTTTTTCTTGAATTCCCTTTAGGGAATAAAGGATCAGGCATGATAGCCGGCAGGTATTTTTATGATATTTTCACTGAATTTATTCTGCAGAGCAGGAGTTACTTCTATGATTTTAATCTTTCCTATACTTACAGAATAAATCCCCGTAACCGAATATCATTTAAATACTTCCAGTCAAGAGATCGAATGGGAATGAGCTTTAATACCTTTTATAAGTATATCGGTAATACGTTCGATTGGGATATATACGACGATTTTAACCTGAAATTGCAAAACAAGTGGACAAACAGGGCGGCTACGGTGATTCATAAATGGATTGTATCGCCCCGGATTTATGTTCGATCGCAGGCGTATTATTCCTCACACAAGTCAGACAATTACTCCGAAACAGATTTTCAGTTTCAGGCTGGAGAAGAAGACAGTGACACACTGAATTTTCGGTTGCTTGCCAGTTCCAATTTCAATAACACCATCCATGACATCTCGGTGAAATCTCTTGTGAATATTCGACTGACAAATTATAGTACATTCAGAATTGGTGCAGAGTTCAACCAGTATCTTTTTAAAAACTCGGCTCAGATCAATGAAGTGGATCAGGGAATGGTAAAGAAAAAACCAAATCAATGGGTTGTTTTTGCAGAGGATAAATTACAGGCAGGGCCTTTGATCATCAGACCCGGTATACGATGCACAAGATACGATAACAATACTTGGTATTATGAACCGCGGGCAAATGCTGTTGTATTATTGCCGGCAGGCGTCAGGCTAAAAGGTGCATGGGGTATCTATTACCAGTATGTGATCAGCATGAACACCAATGAAGTGGAAATGAATCAATCGGTGGATTATTATTTCCCGTTGAGTAAATACAAACCCAGTAAGTCAGTGCATTATGTTGCAGGATTGGAAAAGCGTCTGAATGCAAGATCTGTTCTTTCACTTGATGTATATTATAAAGACATTGAGAGAGTGTACACTTTTGACATTAATCAGACTGCAAATGAAGTGTTGACATTGTCTGATAAGCTGCAGCAAGGCGAAGGCGAAGCATACGGAGCTGAACTGATGATACGCGGAGCAATAAAAAATTTATCAGGTTGGCTAAGTTATGGACTTTCATGGGCAAACAGGCAGTATCCGGAATTAAATGATGGAGTTGAATATCCTTATGATTACAATCGCCGGCATACCATAAAACTGGTGGCAAATTATGCAATAACCAAAACGTTTGAATACAATGTATCATTTGTTTATTTATCAGGTACCTATCGAAGCATTGAACAAACACTGCAAAACTATTATTACTATGATCCTCAAAACGAAGAGTTGAGTTTCTTTCCTGTTTGGATTTCAAACGGGAAAAATACGGCAAAAATGCCTCCGGTCATAAATCTGGATATGAGCATCAGGAAGAGATTAAGGTCCGGATTTGGCAAGCACTTATCCGATGTGTTTCATGCAACGGAATCGTACCTTACAGTTACGATCCGGAACCTGACTTTTTTTAGAAGAAATGTGGAGTATTATTTCCCGGTTTCTGGAATAGACCGATGGGAGGGTAAATATTTTCCCTTTGGTACAAATTATTTTCCTTCTGTAGGATTGAGTTATACAATAAAATTTTAAGAATGAATAACAAATCGACACCAGGCTTTCTGCTATTGTTTTTGATTTTTTCAATCTTTTACTCATGTGAAGATGCTGTTGATTATTACCTGGGATTCAATCAGCAACCTGAACTAACCCTCAATACATTTGAGGAAGGATTGAATATATTCGGATTGCTTCGGCCTGACAGTGCCGGAGATTATAACAAATCGTTTGTTTTTGTACAGCAAAACTGGCCTGCCCTTGAAGCCGAAGATTTCAGTATCATTCACGATGTGACCGTAACGGTTTACCTTGAAGAAAACGGAGTATTCGTTGATACTTTTGCATTTCCGTTAGTGCCTTCCGATTCATTGTTCGGAGATACATTGTACAGGCCGGTGACAGAGTTTTATCCTCAGCCGGGACAAACGTATCAACTGATTTGTGATCATCCTGATTTTCCGCTTGCGGAAGGGGCAACCACCATTCCGTCAAAACCTGAAATTGTTGAAAACTCATTTGCCGTTTATGCAGATCAGATCACATTTGCCGTGATGAACGATTCATTAATAAAAATGATGGATATCTTTGTTATCATGGAATCGGATAGCTGGCCGGTGCTGAGAGTTATTCCTGAAGATTCATCGGATACTCACATCAGCATAAATATATCCAACAGTTATTTGGTTGAAAAAGTGAAAATATTCAGTTATGACAGCAAATTGGCTACCTATTATGCCAATTCAAATACATCCCTCAATTTCAACAAATACAGAACAAGTTTTAGCACACTTGAAAGCGGTTTCGGAGTGTTTGGCTCGTTGAATTTTACAGAGATTGAAATGGGAAGGTGATGAATCCTGCGAGCGCATTGCCTACGTCGAGCTCGCAAGCCCGGTTCCCCGTTACCCCGCCTGCCATGGCTTGTAGCGGGCAGGTTGCTGCGGGGTTAGCGAGCACAAAAATAATAAATAAAAAAAGGATCGAAGATTGCTCGCCGCTCGTGGCGAGGAGCTTCAATCATGAAAATTTTTTTGTGGAAATGCATCTTGCATGTCTGAGGAAATTTGATTAATTTATTCTGTTTAAAATAATTCATGATTTTTCTTCGTTAGATATGAAAGTCAATGAAAGCTGGAAGTATTTTCTGAAAAAAACAATGAAATTTTCCCGGAAATAAATGAAACCTTGAAAGCCATTTATAAGTTAAAGTAAATGAAAATTTTATTCAAACCATTACAAACTGAACCTGAAGAATGACAGAAATAAAAATGCTTGATCATCAGAAGATTATACTTCAAAATGTAATGAATGACACTCAATTATTTGAGAAAGAACTTATGAAATCCATAAGGTGGCTTGAAGCTGAAGATGTTCAGAAATTGAAGAATTGGCTGCAAACAAACCTTTGGAGATCTCATAAAGAAATCATTCAGAGAGTATTTGAGAGAACGGCAGCTTAAAATCATAATCTGATTACAATGAGAAAAGAAAAAAACTACTACAAACTTTACAGTAAACTTGGGTTAGAGGGTTATTACATTCCTGTAAGAAATACTTTCAACAATTCTATTGAAAGAGAATTTATTCCCATGGAAGCAAAAGAATTATTTGAGAAAAAATTTGGGGATAAAGTAATTACCGACGAAGAATTTCTGGACTGGTATTCGGAAAATGCGGTTCTGTTTTAGAAGAATTTATCTTTTAAATACCTATTATTCTATTTATTACTTGATCGTACTGAATATATTAAATGTATTTCTGCCATAATTAAATTGTGGTTCGATGCAACTGAATGTGCCACACTTTTTCCGGACATTTTATAAATCATTTTTTAAATCCCTAATTATTTTTTATGAACATTTTTATAGCAAAACTTAGTCCGAAAACGACTAACGAATCGCTTCATGCTCTATTTCAGGAGTATGGGAAGGTCAATTCAGCAAAGGTGATTTTCGATCGCGATTCAGGACGTTCCAAATGTTATGCTTTTGTGGAAATGTCAAATGATCAGGAAGCCTCTGAAGCAATTAACGATTTGGACGGAATTGAATTTGAAGGCAGCAATATTGTTGTTAAAAAGGCCCGTCCAAAAAACGATCACCGGGATCAGGATCGGCGATCCTATAACAGGTAAAGAAATTCATATTGTTAAGGTGGTATTTTATTTGCCATCAGATGATAAAAACCTTTTTCGTATAATCAGGGCTGTCCAAAAAGTTAATTTTATGCCACTAATTCACTAAAGCACCAAGATCCACAAAGTAATAATGTTTGGATAATCAAGATTTTGTGATTCATGAAGACTTAGGATCTTTGTTACGTTTTCTTAAATTTATAACTTTTTGGACAACTTTTTTATTTTCTTTGCAACGTTAAAAATTGTAATCAGAAAAATGAATTGCAGACCAGGTTGCGGAGCTTGTTGTATTATACCTTCCATATCATCCTTTATTCCGGGAATGCCGGATGGAAAGCCTGCCGGAGTCAGATGCATACATCTTACTTCCGATTTGAAATGTGCATTGTATAATTCCGGCGATCGGCCACAGGTATGCCAGGATTTTAAGGCAGATCCAGTCGTGTGTGGTGAAACAAGGGAAGATGCCATCAAAGCACTTTCCAAACTGGAAGGATTATAGTCTGGAAAGAAGCAATACATTGTTCAGACAAAGCCTTGCACTGTTGATGGGCAATACTGCATTTTCAGATAAAACGCAAAACAACAGCTATTCTATATGAACAAGTTCATAATAACAGGGAAACAACCGCCTTGCAGAATATATCGATTTCAGATCCGCTTATCATGAAAAATTACCGGCTTTCTTGAACTGCCTTTGAACTTTAATTTCTCGATCTCCTCATTCGGACAGAACTCTACTGACGGGGAAACGCGAAGTTTTGCCCTGAAATGGTCCTTTATCCTTTTTTCCAAACCATCAGTCTGGTTTGTACAAAAGGCTTTGATAAGGATCTCATCCGTCCCGATGTCATTGGTATAGGCTTCAACGATGTAGTTATCAATTTCACTGATGTCGTCCAGGATATCATACAAAGCCGGAGGGTATACCGTAGTTCCTTTGAATTTTATCATCTGTTTTCTTCTTCCGAGGACAGGCCCTAACCGAATGGTGGTTCGTCCGCAGGAGCATGGATCCGTATAATGAAGGCAGATGTCTCCGGTTTTAAAACGCAGCAATGGCATGCCTTGTACACCAAGGGTAGTAATGACAACCTCACCGGCTTCACCTTCACGAACAGGATTGCCTTCTTCATCAATAAATTCCACAATGATCAATTCTGGGTGGTGATGGCCTCCAAGTCCGGCATTACATTCCGCAAAAGCTGTAGACATTTCTGTTGATGCATAGGTTGAATAAAGTTTCAGATTCCATTTTTCCCTGATTTTTTCTGCCAGTGTACTTAAACCCAGATCCTGTTTTCTTAATGGTTCACCAATGCATATTGCCTTTTGAATCGATGAATTTTGATAGTCAATACCATTTTTTTCAGCATAATCAGCCAGCTTAAGAATGAAAGAAGGTACTGCGATCAAGGCAGTAGGTTGTATTCTCATGATCGTATCCCACTGCAGTTCGGGAATACCTGCGCCCACCCTTATAATACCTGCACCAAGTTTTCGTGCTCCCATAAAATACGCGAGGCCTGCCATAAAACGCTTATCGATTGTGGTTGTAATCTGGAAAATATCATCTCCTGAACAATCTGAACATACAAATGATATGGCTTCATTGTATGCCAGCCGGTCAAGATCACTGTTGGTCATTACGAAAGTTACAGGATCACCAAGTGTGCCGGAAGTAGTTATATAATCAATTATCTGATTTTTTGGAACACAAATAAAATCTTCATTGCATGCGTTCAGATCATCTTTGCTGGTTAGCGGAATGTTATTTAAATCTTCAATCGTTTTTATTTTATTTGTATCGATTTTTTCCTTTTTGAACATTCTGCCGTAGAAGGGAGAATGCACAGAAAGGTATTGCAGTTGCTTTCTCATTAATTTTTGCTGGAAGACTTTAATTTCTTCCTTGGATCTTTTTTCAATATCCGGAAAGAATGTATCTGACATAACATCAATATATTAGTTGCATTTTGCAATTTGTTTTTCAACATACTCCGATACGGAAATACTGTTGTATTCCTTCTGTAAGGTCTTCCTGTAAAATTCTTTTGCTGTTAAGTAGTTTTTCCTGCTAAAATAATAATCTCCTATCAAAAGATAAGTTTCAAAATAATCCGGATTCAGGGTTTGGTAATGGCTGAGAAAATTATCAGAAACTTCGGAATTATTCCTGATGGCATTTTTTAATGTATCGGATAAAAATTTGTATTCAAGATAATTGGTAAATTCCCGGCTGTAAATAAAGGAATCTGCAGGAATAGTAAGATCCGGTTCGTCCATACAATGATTTTTGGCTATACCATTTTCTTTTGAAAAAATTTTATGCAGGTCATAAGCAATATAAGCTCCCATAACATTGGGCGAAGTTGAAAGCCATAGTAACAGATTTTCAGGTTGAAAAATAACCGAATGATGCGCAAGAAGCTGGTTGATAGCTTTTTCATTTCCAAAACCTATAGACCGGTCATGAATTCCTTTTTTGTCACGTAGAATTTTAGCTGCCGACCAGGGATCCAGAATATCCTGATCGCTTACTAATTCATTCAAACGATTATACCTGTAACCGGTGGCATTGTTCTTTCTGTTTTCAACATTGGTTTCTGATATGGAAAATTTATCTCCCTGGAAATGGTTGGTACAAACAATTAAAGATGAATCAGACCAGACAATATCAGTTGAGTCCGGTTTTTTTTCAAGAATTATGGCTTTGTGATCTTTTGCAGAACCAATCAGAAAAGATTCGGCAACCATGATTTTTCTTGACCGGGCTATTTGAATCGCTGTCTCTAAATTATTTGAATATTGAAGTATTTCCCTGGCAACCAGCGTTACCGGAGTTGACGATTGCTGAGAAATCTCCATGGTGCCGGCATTTATGGTAACGGTGAGGCCCTGATCATTCATGCCTGATACGACACCGATCATACCTCCCCAGGTGATGAATACGAAGTTGTATCCGGGATCAGGTGAAACGAATTCGATAATTTTGTTTTTTGCAAATTCCTCTCCGAAATAAAAATCAAAATTACGGCCAATGATCAGTGATGAATCCTGTGTGTTTTTATTCCATGCAGCAAATGAACTGCAGCCGACCAGGTAATAACTTTGCATTGCATGGCCGATATCATGAGCTGCATGATAATTTAGCAGTCGCACATACGGTGAACCAAATTCATCATATTTATGGGATGCGGATAATGATAAACCATATATTTCTTTAAGATATTCCTGAGGTATTTTCTCTGTCAGTTTTCTGTTTAACCACGCCACGGTTGTGAGCAGAAAGCGTTGATAAAATTTTGAAGGCAAAATGTTTTCTATCTGAGATATAAAGATATCCTCCTGCTGTTTGATAAGATCACCTGATAACTTTCCGGCGGCCACTCCTCTTTCAAATGCATTGCCCTCAATATACATTTCCCAAAGGCCATATCTGTTCTTCCGCATCCAGTTATTATCCAGCACATAATAATTACTGTCAATTCTTGCAGGTGTTCTGTTGGAATATTTGTTTTCTTCAACAACAGGCGGATCAGGATTTGATGGTCTGACTCCCGAAAACAATAACCCTATAATGATAACCAGTATACTCAAAAAGGTTATTAAGAATATCAGGAGTATTTTCAGAGTTTTTTTAACCATGGTTAATTTCCTCAATAAGTCTATTCAGGTCCATAAACTCAGAACATGTCAACAATGCTCCCATAGAAACTCCCAGCATACCATGCAGACTGAGATTTTGTCCTGTAAGGTACAGGTTTGATATTTTCGTTCTGGGGAATAATAAAGAATTGTTAGGATTTCTGCAATCTCTTTCAATTCCGTAGGTTGCACCGCGGTAAGTTCCTGTATGATCGCGTAATGTTAAAGGTGTTGCAGAAGTATAGGATTTTATTTTAGTTCTTAAATCAGGAAAATACCTTTCCATCTCAGCAATAACTTTTTGAGATTTGATTTCCTTGAATTTTTCATACTCTTCACCTCTCATTTCAATCGTTGTGTTTTCCCATTTTTCAACTTCCCTGTAATCCATAAATGCCAGAACTGATATTGCCCGTGTATATTTTTTATCTATTGAATCGGCAAGCGGATAAATGCCAAAGCTCTGAGGGAATTTCTTTTCATCATAATAAGACAATCCCCAAACATTGCCATTTGGATAATAATAGCAATTGCAGTTCATGTATGGAAAAGTACCGTCTTTGAATACAATGTACAAACTGAAGGTGGAAATTGTATTGTCTAAATTTTGCAATCGTTTCCGGTATGATCTTCTGATCTTATCAGGTTCAATCATCTCCATTGTATGATACGGATGTATAGCTGAGATAAACCTCTTTCCTGAGAATTCCTGTTTTTTATCTGTCACAGCTGATTGAATGGAATCCTGATGAAATCTAAATTGCACTGCTTTCTGGCTAAAATAGATATCACCTCCTAGTGTGGTAAATTTATTTACCAGTGCGTCAGCTAATTGTCTGCTTCCATCAACAAACCGCCATGCGCCTTCTAGATAGTGATTTGTGATCAGGGCATGGACAAATAAGAAAGTTGATTCCGGCTTTCCTGCATAAAGGGAATTTTGTGCGGCAAGCAAATGTTGAAGCTTTGTGTTTTTTGTAATTGACTGAATAAAGGTCCATGCATTTCCATGTGTAAACTTGTCATAAAAATTTTTAGGATCATAGTCAATTGGTTTTAAATTGTATAACGAAACAGAATTGGCTATAGTCCTGATTTTGTTTATGTATTCAACAATTGCATCTTTTTCCTTTGGAAAAACAGATTCAAGTTTTTCCTGAAATTTTGAATAACCTGCCGGATATGTATATTCATTTGTGCCAATGAGAAAGCGATCAAAACCATTAACATCCATTTCTCTGATATTTAAATCCCGGAAGATATTCAAGTAGCAGAAAAGTTTATACAATACTTGTTCTTTTTTCAAACCACCTACATAATGAATTCCTGTATCGAAGGTCACACCATCTTTTTCAAATGACTGCAAACAACCTCCCGGGTAAGGATTTTTTTCCACTATTGCAACTTTAAATCCTTTTCTGCATAATATATTTCCTGTGATCAATCCGCCGAGACCACTTCCGATTATTACTATATCATACGTTTTGCTCATCTTTCTTCCTTTGCAGAATATAGACCAGGTTTGAAGTAAATTTTGTATTATCAACGATCCTGATATTCAGATTGTTTTCAGATGCCAATTGTTTTATGTGTTGACTGGAAACAAAATTAAGTTTGTTTTTGGTTTTGTTAAATCCGATTTTAGTAGACAAAAACTCACTCAGTTTGGTTCCGCGGTGACGCTTTTTAAGAGAACTGTCGCTATCGCGAATAATGATCATTCCTTTCGTATTCAATTTTGTAATGCATTTCCTAAGAAGAAGATGCTGTTCTTCGGCTTTCAAATAATGGAGAACATCACTCAGTATAAAAACATCTGATGGTTTGTAATTGTACTTGCGTGCATCAGCGACATAAAACTCTATATTACAATGATCTGCCAATTCACAATTTTCAGCTGTAAGGATTTTATCTTTGTCATAATCAATTGCAAATATCTTTCTTTCAGGAGCGGTCATACTAAGTGCAAATGCCATTATTCCATAACCGCAGCCAATATCGGTAATTGTTGCGGCAGGTGGTACAAGGGTATGGAACAATTCATAATATGTTTCAAGCCAGAGTTTTATTTTAATATAATTTTCAAGTACAGGACCCTTATAGCAATAATTTGCGGCTATTCTATACCTGAAATATCTTGGAATGGACTTTTCTTCAACTAATTTCTGATATGCACTCCTTATATGTTCACATGCATATTTTGAAGTGTGATAATAGGCTCTTTCTTCAGTACTGTCTATTGTAAACGTTGTATGTTTTCTTATTGTAATCTGGCCGGAATTAATAAGAAATGAATTTCTTGAAAGCACATCGCATGCACCGTGAATTAAAAAGCTCTGAACAGGAAGATTAAGTTTTTGAGCAATATAGAATCCACCTTTATGAAACCTGCCGATACGTCCATCCTTTGATCTTGAACCTTCCGGAAAAACAAGGATGGAGTAACCGTTTTCAACTTGTCTTTTGATATCTGCCAAAGCCTTATCATACCCTTTGGAAATACGTATGTGACCACAATATCTTACCAGTCCTCCAAACACCGGATTATTCCATACCCAGTCTTTGGTAAGCATAATAATATTCGGAGAAAGAGCCAGAAACAAAAGTATATCAGACATTGACTGATGATTAGATATCAGAACAGATGGAGTTCTGAATGTGGTCGGATCAATTCCTTCTTTTACCAATCTGACCTTGGGATGCAATACTACAAGTGTTTTAATGTATTTATGGCCGATATAACGGGTAATAAATTGTTTGGATGCTTTTTTTACAGGGAGAATAGCAATAAGAGGTATACATCCGGTTAATAAAAGTGAACCGATTGAAAAGCCAAAAAAGAAAAAAATACTATATAAGATTTTCATAATACTAACAGGGAATGACCTTTTTGCACTTTTCGTATAAATAAGACTCTGAAATAGTATTGGCTGCAATGAGAAGGACACCAGTAATACCGATACAATGCCTATTATTGCTAAACTGGCAATGGATCTTAATGCCGGATGTTTTGCCAGAATCAGTACTCCCAGACCTATCAGGGTAGTGAGTGCCGAGATCAGGATGGATGATTTGAAAGAACTCAATTCATTACTTCCAAGTTTGTATTTGAGGATTAATCCTTTTGTGATAAAAATAGAATAATCCACTCCCAGACCAAATATCAGTGTACATATAATGATGTTGAAATAATTTAATTTCAGTCCTGTTATGCCCATAATGCCAAGAGTCCATACCCAGCTTACCAGGATGGGTATAAACGTAATAATTGCGGTTTCCAGACGACCGAGAAATAAAAGAATGATCAGAAAAACCACGATTAATGATATTTTGATCAACCTGGAAAAGTCCTTTTCAATGCTATCAAATATCCTGTTGAAAAAATCCTTCCTGTCAAGAACATAGGAATTCTTTTTATCTTGAAATGATTGCAACAATTCATTTTTCTGTACAGGACTGTTAATACTAATGACGGTTGGAATAATAAAACCTTCAGAAATCCTTATGTTAAAGGCGTTAATAATCGATGAGAAAGATGAAAACAATGCAGAAGGAGGAACAGGTTGAAAATTTTTATCCAGCAAGCTGTAAAATTCATAAAAAGCCTCTTGTTTAATATGATGCTTTTTTGCTGAACGATTCAGTTTGTTTTTCAATTGTGACTTTCTGTCTTTTGTCCAGAAAGTATTCCATGCATTGATCTTTTCTTGTTGTTTTGTATCGGAAAACACAAGTGAAAAAATGCCATGATAATTTTCAATTTTGCCCTGTGCTTTCAGATCGGCTAATGTTGAATGCTCCTGTTCCAGTTCATGTATTGCATTATTGAGTGTTTTCCCATAGGAAAGCAAGTACAATTTTTTTTGGTGTACATTGCTTATTGCATTAAGATGATTAAGTGACGCGGTAAGGCGATCAGGCATGTAATTGCTTTTTTCAATATCTTTTTCAAACCGTGCTTTGCCTGCGAAAAAATACAAAACAATTGTGATGATCACTATAAGAGGCAAAATGATTTTTTTATTCTTGAACTGGTATTGTGCGATACGTTCGATCAGGTTTGATTTTTCAGGTATTCTATCCTTTGGATCCTTTTGCAGGAAAACCGGTAAAAATACAATTGTTAACAAAGCGGCTGCAGCAACACTGATCGCGGAAAATATTCCCAGCTGTTTTAATGCTGGAGATGAAAGGAGTGTAAGGCAAAGAAAAGCTGTGGCGGTTGTGATGCTGCTCATCAATATTGGTACAGTTACCTGATTAAACTTCATCCGTCTATCATTCTGATGTTTCAAATGAGTCATAAGGTGAAGCGCAAAGTCGACAGTTATCCCGAGAATGACTGAACCAATCCCGAGTGAGATCATGGACAGGCTTTTGTAACTGAAGCTTAAGTATACCAAAGCAACAGTTGCTCCAAACAGAGCAGGCAAAAGGATCAATCCTAATACATATTTCTTGCGGAAGAAATAGTATATAAGAATTACAATAAGGATAAGTGCAATGGTTATGGTCAACCGCACATCCTTTTTTATTCTCAATGCATTTACAGTGGCAATGGGTAGTGAACCAATATAATCAATATGGACATTGTAGCTGTGTTCTGCTTCAATTTCCGAAATAAAATGATCCAACTGATAAATGAATTCTGTGTTTTTTCCCGTATTTTTTGAATCTGTAGGAATAACAAACAACAACAGGTTCTTTTGATCTTTTGTAACCAGATAATTCTGGTAAAGTATAAGATTGTCATCAAGCTGCAGATCTTTAAATCTGTTGACTTGTTTTATTGCCATACCAAACGGATCGCGGAAAATATACTTTGCAGCCATATAGCCTGCAGGAGAATTTAATACTTTCAGAAATTCTTCTGTAAGTCTATCAAAATCAGCATATTGTATCAGGCTGTCGAGTTTTTTGTAGTCATCCTTTTCAAGATATAGAGGAAGGGAATTGACAAAACCCTCGAAAATTTCATCCTGGGAAAAAGCAGTTCCCTTCCCTTCAATTTTAAGTAAGAATTCAGGAATAAAGAATTTTTCAATAGAATCGGTAAGTGCATTCGCTGCGGAAACAAGAATTTCAGGATGGCAAATTGTTGTGTCTGTACCGGAAATGTGAAATACAATTCTGTCAAAAATCTTTGCACTATCCAGTACTTCAACAAAAAGCTCATTGGTTTTATTTGCCGGGAGTATGGATGAAATAGTTTCTTCAAATTGAATTCTTTTTAAGGAGAAAAGTATTCCGCCTCCGATAAAAAATAGTAATGCAACAATGAATAAAGCATTCCAAAAACTCCTTTTCACTTTTCCAGCAACCATTTATTTCTTCCTTCCGTTCCTTCTAAAATATAAAAAAATATAGGTGAATATTGCAGCAAGCAATCCGGCAGAAATTGCCAGCGGAATACTGCCATATATATATTGAATGAAACTTATTTTAGCACTTTCTAAAGTTATATGTTTATTAAATGCGATGTATACAGGATTAGCCACAAAAATTCGTCCCATAACAAAGCTGAGATAAATGATAACAGGCATCATAGGAGGGATACTTATATTGGAGGCCACCAGAACAAGCGCTTTATTTAGTCTGAAAATATGTGCCAGAAAAGCAGCTGTGATCATCTGAAATCCCCAGATAGGTATTATACCCATAAAAACACCAAAGCCTGTAGCCATTGATAATTTCAGACTTGATTCACCCGAGCCAAGCAGTTTTTTAAGCTTTTTCAGGTTAAAATCCTTAAAATACAATATGGGCCTGAAATACAAAAAGGCAAGTAATACCAGAACGGAGTTCAATATACTTACTCGTGCAAAATCCCTGAAAGGACGGAAATGTGATATTCTTTTACCGGCCGGAGGATAATATACGTTTACAGGGATACTGGTTACTGGGATTCCCTTCCAGGCTGTTCGCACAAGAACTTCAATCTCAAATTCAAATTTGTTTGTAAAAAAAAGCATTCCGGAGATCCTTTTTATCGGATAAAGGCGATAACCTGTTTGTGTGTCGGGAAGTTTAATTCCGGTTTCAACCAGAAACCAGAAATTGGAAAATTTATGTCCAAAACTGCTTTTCCCGGGAATTCCTTGCTGATCCATATTTCTGGCACCAATAATCAATGTTTCCGGATTTTCTTTCAAAGCCGATCGGAATTTTGGCAAATCATCCGGATCATGTTGACCGTCAGAATCAATTGTAATAGCATATTCATACCCTGTTTCTGAAGCAATGCGAAAACTTTTTTTTAAGGCATGACCTTTGCCACGGTTTATCTTATTCTCAATAACTTTTATATCCTTATACAGATGCAGAATATCTTTTGTCTGATCGGTTGAACCATCATTCACAACAATTACGTGCGAAGTATGTCTGAGAATGCCATCAAGTACATTTCTAAGTGTACCGGCGTTGTTGTAAGTCGGAACAATGATACAACAATTTAGATCGCTGAATATGTCTGTTCTACTTGCTTTCACTGAATATGCCTCTGATTTTTGTATAAACCTGATCATTTCCGGACAAAACACAATTGACAGCAATTCCATTTGCAGCAGTTTTGTATTTGATTTCCAGGTTAATGGTATCAGTATTGGGGGGAACTATCGATGCCAGATATTTAATATCTCTGGCTTCGGTGAGCATAAGATCTTTTTTTACCGATTCGGAAAGCACCACCCTGACTATTTCGATCAGAGTAACACCTGGTGTTACAGGATTGCCGGGAAAATGACCCTTAAATAACCTGTGGTTGGCATGAATATGTATTGTTGCTATAATGCTGCCTTCAACAGATTCTATTAATTTATATTCAAACAGATCATTTAAAGGCATTATCAAGTCGTTTTAAATTTATTCTTGTTTTATGCTTCATCCTCACTTCAATAATTTCCGGAGGGCTCTCAGATTTCGAATAGGTACCGGTAGCAATACCATATTCTTTTTTAATACTGGCACTTCTTTTATAGTTTCCTGAGGTTTTTGCAGATAATTTTCTTTTGTGATTTTTGCAGAAATATATATTGTTTTCATCCGCTGTCTTCATACAGATTGTTTTACAAACAGGCTCTTCCAATAATAAAAGAAGAAATTTCGCCACAAATTTTTTTACTTGCTTTCTGTTTGCAGCCAATATACAGTAATTGTTTGTGATCAAGCCATTTTTATAATTGAATTCCATTAGCTTAAGGCCTACTTCAGATAAAAAAACAATCCTGGTTTCAGAAGTTTCCTGCATTTTACGGAAAGCAATTAGTCCTGAAAACGTATAATTCATTATATGAAATTCGGAAGTATAGAGAACAGGTTTATTTTCTGTCAAATGAACAATCGGCTCGAAACTGAAATTCTCAGGATCAGGATTAACGGAGCATGAATATGGTGTTGAGCAATCAACAACACAAATAGATATGCTAATGGATAAAAATATTTTCAGGTATAACTTCATTCAGTATCTGATTTGAAAAATAGATCAGGCTGTAATCAGAATTAGGTTCAATAATCTTTAATTTATTAAGTGTATAGGAGTTCTTATCAAAATACAATTCCATATTTTGAATGATCTTTGTAATATCAGGAGATTCAGGTTGTAATTTCACCATATAGAGATCCTTGCTTTCATATGTATTTGTTGTATATCCTGAATTGTCAAAAATATTACCACTGACAGCGTCAACGATCAATTCGTTCATCTGGTTGAACATATTATTGTTTTTCACATCATACTGATTTGATGTATTGTTACTTATAAGCGAAATTTTCTCCTGGTTCAGAATAATAATATATTCATAGGGTTGAATATATTCCCATCGCACTTTATCAGGTTTATAATACCAGAATTTTCCTGAAGATTTCAAGTCAGAATCAAGGTAATGCATTCTTTTTATTTGTATAAAATCACAATGTATCGTATGAATATTCAGAGCAGTCTCACGAATTTTATGTTTAGCATCAGAATTCTGATCCAAAAGTCTGAAATCATTGGTTTGTGCCACGGTAGTATCACAGGCATACATAAATAGTATAAATAATACTAAAAACAAATGAGTGGTGTTGTTTCTGATCATACTTGATGTTTTATTAATTCACTAATAGTAACTGGTTTGTAATTTTCTTTTCTGCAATATACTAAAACCTTCTCTAACACATTGATAATATGTTTTGATGTATCATGCAAAAGAATAATATCACCTGGGTGGATCCGGTCCAGGATGTTGTTAATAATTCTATCCTGCGACCTGTATGTTGTGTCCATCGAGCGAATGGACCATCCTATAATTTTAAGATCTGATGAGTTAAGTGCCCTGGCAAGAAGCGGATTGGTAACTCCAAAAGGTGGACGAAAAAAGGCAGGCGCTTTCCCGGTTATTTTCTGAATTGCTTCCTGTGTTTTGTTTATTTCATCTTTAATTTTTTTTGGACTCATTAAGGGGAACCAGCTTTTATGAGAAAAAGAATGGTTGCCGGTTTCATGACCATCTGAATACATTTTACAAACAATGTCCTCCCTTCCGGAAATATTGCATCCAGGTATAAAAAATGTTGCTTTTGCATCGTATTTCCTCAATAGCCGGAGCAATGTTTCTGTTGTTTTACAAGGTCCATCATCAAATGTAATAGAAATGAAATTCTCTTTTACAGGAACACTGCAGATTGCCGAAATAAAAATGCCGGAACAAATATTGTATGATGCCAGAAATGAAAATATAATCCATATTACAATTGAAGTTGCAAGAACATACCATCCGGCTGGTGTGAAAAAAATCAACGATACACCAGCAGCAATAACCAGAAGGAAGATTAGATTCACCTTTTTATATACTGGTTTTCGAAACCAGGATGAACGCATGATCATTAGGTTCTGAATAATTGTATAGTAATATATTTTCTATTCTGTTCCCGACTTTTTGTTTAGGTTCAACTTTGATGGATTCAGGAACAATTTGTTTTCTTATTACTTCATTTGCCAGCCATAATGCAAAGGCAGAAGAGGTATCATACTGGCCGCAAAGATGCTTATAGTAACAATGAACTGAGTTACCAAGATTCCTGGTCAGGAAATCTTTGTACAATTTATTTTCATTATAATCTCCGTTAATACCAGAGATACAGACTTGTATATCACTAATTTGCAAGTCTTTATCATGAAGCAGTTCTAACAGGATCCCTTTGGCGTTTTCTTCAGTTCTTATTCGCACATCTTGTACATGAGAGTGGCAATTATTCAGAGGTTCACTATTCAACAGAAAAAATACTGATCCTTCTCCTGCCAGGGTTCCTCCGGATTTACAATCCGGCAAATGTGGAATTTTATCCTCTGCTTTCCAATATCCTGCCTTCTCTTTTAATGCAAAATCCATCTGTGTCAGTTCATCAACTCCGCCAATAAGGATATTATTTACGTTCTCATTCAATAACATAAGAGCATCAAGAAGACCGTGTTCAAATGATGATGTATGGTTTACATAAACGTTGTTATATTCCTGACAATTAAGCATAAGTGCAATCTGACCACCTACAGTGTTGTGTGTTGATTGAATAAAAGTAGCGGGAGAGAGGGTTTGTTCTTTTTTTTCTGCTATCTCATCCAGGAATTTAAAAGTGTCTTCAAGACATCCCCAACCTGTGGATGTAATAATTGCTCCAGGATTTTCGATTCCTGACTCTTTAAGGCATTCTGTCGCTGAAGTCAATCCCATTTTAACGATCCTGCTCATTCTTCGTAGCTTAAGGACCGGGAAAAAGTCTTTATAATTTGGTTCTTTGGCACTCATATATCTTGAAGCAGGAGAAATACAATCCCAGTCGATCCCGTTAAAGCTGAATTGAGGAGAAATAGCCTTGCTATTTATAATATATGCACTCATTATTACAATGCTGGTTTTGAGAATAACAATGATGTATCACAACCACCGAATCCAAATGAATTTGACAATACATTATTCACTTGTTTTTTATGATATTTCGTAACAGGGACCAGGTTATAATTTCCTATAGGTTTTGAAAATCTCAGGTTACTGTATAGTTCATTATATAGAATTGAAGTTGCGGAAAAAACTGCTTCAATTGCACCTGCCGCACCTAAACAATGACCTGTAAATGATTTTGTTGAACTAAAATCCGGCATTTCTTCACGGAATATATTTTTCAAAGCAATAGCTTCAGTCAGGTCATTATTGTCAGTACCTGTTCCATGGACATTAATATAATCAATTTCTTTTTCAGAAATCTTTGAAATTTTTATAGCTGTGTTCATTGCTTTATATGGTCCGCGGCCATCCGGAGAAGAAGCTGTCTGGTGAAATGCATCATTGCAATTGCCGTATCCGGTAACTTCACATAGTTCTTCAATACCTCTTTGTTTTGCCGATTCGGAGGATTCCATAAACAAGAAAGCGGCTCCTTCTCCAAGATTTAATCCTTTTCTATCATCGGAAAATGGTTTGCATGGTTCCTGATCCAGAATCATTAAGGATCGGAAACCATTGAAGGTGAATAGAGAGAGTGAATCACTTCCTCCGACTAACACCGTATCAAGAAGGTTGTTTTTAATCATACGCGCACCCAGCATTATTGCATTTGCAGCAGATGAGCATGCTGTACTGATTGTATTAGAATAATGCCTGATGCCAAAATGTTTGCTTATATATGAAGTAGTAAATCCACAATGATGACTAGGAATATATTCAGTTGGATGAATTCCTTTCAGATAAGATCTTTCTGTTTTATCCATACCTCCAACGGTAGTACCTAAAATTATACCATTTCTGCCAGAATTGAATGAATTAAATTTGGCTGATTCCAGTGCTTCTCTGGCTGCAATTAATGCCAGCAATGTAGTTCGGGGAAGGTCATCGAAATTATCAATATACTTTGCCAATTCTTTATTTGATAAAGGGATTTCACCTGCAACAAAATCATTTTTATGAATAGAATTCAAATGCTGTATTGGCCGGATACCAGTTTGCTCATTGCGCAAAGAATGAACACATTCATTCAGGCTATTCCCAATAGAGGAAATAATGCCGAGACCGGTAACAACTACATTGGTATTTATATTTATTCCGGATTTAACCATACATTATATTGAGTCGATACATAATCAAACTGAAAAATCATTCAATAATTCCATCGATGTGAGTTTTCTTGTTTGCCTGTTTTTATATTCTGAAATTAACCATAAACTGACATGATAATCAGTCGGAGACAGATAATTGGTCCATCCGGTTAAGCATAGCTCTGTATGAGATGCTGCAAATAGCATCTTAACCTGATCTAAAATGTTTTCAGGGTGAAAACTTTCATCTATTAAAAAGAGGTTTTCACCTTTCCATCCCATTCTTATTGATAGTTCTCCTATAGCAATATTTGGCAATGTATATACAAAGACTGCCGGACTGGGAATTGCATGAATTGTAGTTGTAAAAATGGTGTCTGTATCAAGTGTTGAAGATGAACTTAATAAAACAATGGCAGTTTTGTTCTTGTTATAAGGTGTCAGGTCAATATCCCGTGCAATAAATTCGTTGGCAAGAAAGGTTAGTTTACAAAGGGTATCCATTTTAAAAAACTTTGGATAATTGCATTTTAATCTCCTGTAAAGATCTTTGCCAAATGATTTAAAATCGGGATTGGAAATATCAGAATACAATTCCTGACCATTAGTAATTACCATACTATTTCGTATGGTAATATTTCTTAGTATGTACAATTCTCTATTCATCTTTTTCAAGCACAATTGCAGCGTTGCAACCACCAAAACCTGAAGACAGTTTAAGGCAGCGGGAAAGTGTTTTCTTTTGCTTGTGAGTTACTACATTCAACGGAGAAGCAACTCCAGCGTTTTCCATCCCAAGAGAGGTATAAAGGATGTTATTTAACATAGAATGTTTTGTTAATATAGTTTCTATTACTCCTGCAGCACCCAAAGTATGGCCAAAATAACCTTTAAAGCTATTCACGGGGATTTCGCTGATGTGTAATCTGTTGATCGCATGACTTTCCATGTCATCGTTATACTGAGTAGCCGTTCCATGTGCTGAAATAAAATCAATTTTATGATTGCTTAGCAAGGCGTTTTTAGCTGAAAGGTAAAGCCCTTCACCTGTTCGCGATGGTCCGGAAATATGATTGGCATCATTAGCCGAAGAACCATTAACAATTTTAATACTTTCGGGTTTTTTTTCCCTGCTGATAATTACAGTGCCGGCACCTTCTCCCAGAGACAATCCGTCTCTGTTTGCATCGAAAGGTTTACATGGTTTTTCACTCATTGATTTAAACGATTCAAACCCGGCCACAACGAACTCCGTAACAATATCGACACCCGTAACAACCACATTGTCATACTTTCCGCTATCAATGTATCTTTTTGCCAAAAGAATGGCAAGTACACCTGAAATGCATGCATTGCATACTACAACAGGTCTTGCAATAAATCCAAAAAGGCCGGCTATTTTTTGTGCTGTGTTGTGAAGAAAGATTTGATCCGAAGGTTTTACATCCTGCTTAAGTAATTCGATATTTCCTTTGGTGGTGGAGAGAATAAAAAGGGTCTTTGGTGAACCGGCATCAACAATACAATTTTTCAATGCATCATGCAATGAAAGAATTGCAAGGCTTTCAAATCGGGTGAAAGCAGTATCACTGAATATACCGGTTATTTCTTCCTGAATTTTCTTGCTGTTTACCATAGAAATTGGTGCCTTTGTGTAATTCAGGTAAGGATGATGATGATCAATACCGGTAGTTTCTTTCTCAATATTTGAAATAACTTCCTTTGTAGTGTTCCCTAAAGATGTAATTATATTGTCACTTGTAAGATAAGCCATATTATGTTTCGAGCAACCCCCATTTTCTTTTCCATTCAACAATAAATTCCGGCAAAATTAAGAGAAGATTTCCTTCAATGTCCGTAAAAACCTGAATTGTTTCGCCTTCTGCCACTACCTCATTATTTTCTGCCCTGTATATTTTGTATTTCAGAATTACTTTTGCAGCCGGATTATTAACAAATCTTGTTTCAATAATTAATTTCTCACCATACCTCACATAGCTTTTATAGTCACATTGGACTGATACTACCGGTGTTGCAATATGTTCCCGTTTCAGGTCGGCGTAACAAATTCCATGTTTTGCTCCAAAATCTTCTCTTCCTATTTCAAAATACTTTAAATAGTTTCCATGCCAGACTATCCCCAGTGGATCGAGTTCATTGAATCTCACTTCGATTTCTTTTGTTGATTTAAGTTCAAACGCATTTCCCATAACACAAAAATAACATTCTCAGGAATAGACCAATTACATATTTCATAAAAAAATGTGCATATTGATTCATGAGCAATAAATAAGAGCTACTGTCAATCGCTATAATCCGGGAAAATCGATTTGGTGTTTGTTTGCCAGGTAGAAAGGATTGTTTGTTAGCACTGGTTCAAGACCTTGAAAGATCGTATTGTAAAAGACCGTGATATTTGGATACTTCTTTTCCAGGTCTGTTCTTCCCAGAAAAATGTTGTGTTCTTTATCGGCAATATTACTAAAATCAATATAATAAGCATTCCTGGCTAAAGGTTCATCATACACTGAACCAAGTTGTTTTGCCAGGCGCAGGATCATGACTCCTTTCAAAGGCCGATCTTTATGGTATGATAATGATTAGGTTTTAAAACAATATCTCAATTGAACTCCCATTCTTTCATGACTTTATAAACGGCGCCTGTCCAGTAGTTTCTCACACCAAATCCACTGGGTTCAACTGACATTTTTTTTGTCAGTATAACCTCTTTTGAAGGCACATGAAAGAAGGTTATCCATATATTGGCAAGAATGGCAGATTTGCTATAGCTTTCAACAACAAATAGCAAAGCATAACCATCATATTCAGCATTATACCCGGATACAATTTTCCGGATTATATCTTCATTTAGTTTATAGTCACGAATTTCTCCGGCACTCAGGAATATTTTTTCCTTGTCTAAATTTTCATTTCGTTTTAGGGCAATGCCAAAGTCGGTTTCAACGTCTTCAAAACCAAAGTATTCACCGACATTGAATTTTTCAGGCTCCTGCAAAAGTACCTGGTTCCAGGCCGTAACATATTTACCGGTTAATTCATCTGGTGATCCAAAATCATATTTGCCTTCGAAGTGGGCTTCCGTAAAATCTATTCCTAACCATAAGATTGATTCAGAAGATATCAATTCATTTTTTGATTGTCCGCAGACAGTCAGTGTCAGGACAATGAGCAATAAAACATTTACTATTTTTTTCATGGCATTAAAAATTTGAATGATCAATAATAAATATATTCATTTGACAAGTGATAATTGATTTTTCTTTATCAAATATAGTGCCTTGCACTACCATTGCATTTTCAAATGTAGTGATTAATTCTGTTACAGTTTTTATTGAAGAGCCTGCTTTTGGGCGACAAAATACTTTCAGGTTTTTTATCGCAC
>JAFGQO010000140.1 GCA_016935615.1 Bacteroidales bacterium | reverse complement strand
GCGATTACAGCAATTATTATTCTAACTATTACAGCAGGTATAGCAACTACTATTATGACTATTATAGTGTGTATTCTGCCTATTGGGATGCTTAGTATCAAATAGTTGTTTTAAATATCGCATCACTTTTCTCCTGCTCATCGATTACTCACGGTTCAATACAGACATTATCTATAAAGTTGATGACTTTATTAAACCTGGGTTGAGATGAATAGCCAATCAAATCAACAAGAAGAGTTACAGGATCAACTTAAGGGTATTAAATTTAAATTTGTAAGGTGTATCAGCATAATAAGTTATATTTTAAATTTAAAACAATGAAATAAAGAAATGAATTTGGAATTGACTGATTTAAGAGAAGAAGATCTTAAACAGGTGAAAGATATCTATGATCATTATATCCTGAACACTACAGCAACATTCTTTACAAACAAGTTGACGATAAAAGAGTTAAAGGAAATGATTAAGATCGGTCACCCGAAATACAAATCGTTTTTAATTTATTATGAGAATTCTGTATGCGGTTTTTGTTATTTCTCACGATACAAAAACAGACCGGCATATGACAGGACTGCTGAGATAACCGTATACCTGAAACCCGGATTTACCGGAAGAGGCATTGGACTGTTCACTCTTAAAGAGATGGAAAAACTGGCAGGAAAGTCAGGATTCAGGGTACTGATCGGGATCATATCCGCAGACAATAAACAAAGCGTGGCACTGGCTGAAAAATGCGGATTTGAGAAATGTGCGCATTTCAAAGAGGTTGGAGAGAAATTCGGTAAGATACTGGATGTTGTGGCATATCAAAAGATTCTTGATCGTTAAATATTCTGCTAATAGTTGCTCCTGTCCCACATGTGTTGTGTCTGTGTTTACTTGCAAAAAGGCCTGGTATTCGTAGCGTATAATATTAATCTCTTCTCAACAAAGGATAGGCCCCTATATAATTGTCTGTTCCCGTTTCTATTCCAAGTATTTTACTGATTTTTGCAGGAAGCATGCCTGCAGCCCTGAGTCCGGGAAAATCATCTGAAAGGCGGAAGTTCTTTGTTGCTGTGTCCTGAAACACTGTCTGTTCATAATGATCAAAATACATATCATGAGCAGAAAAAGCAGGATGCTTTTCATTCAGTTCTGAAGGCGAGTTAAATAAATACAAACAGCTATCCTCATCCACTGTACTCCAGACGATCAGGGCACTGGTATCTTTCTCTGCATGTTTTACATACACATTATGATCCATCATTCCTAATTGCAAAGTGTGCAATGTATCGCACAAAACAGGAAGTTGCCACACTTCCAGCAGGGGGGCGTACAATTTATCATCGCGAACCATAAGATTGTTCATAAAACAATGGCCGTCGCGTTCGCCCACACCAGGTGCTGTTTCTGAGTGCCAGCCAAAATGATCGTCCGCAGGATTCCTGTCGGTACGACCAAAAGCTGCCTTGCTGTTAATATAGGTATTCTGGTATAATTCCACATCGCAACTGTTAAGAACAAAGGATCCGTTATCACAATTCAGAAAAACATTCCCTGCACATATTGCACCTTTGGATATCTCGAAAAAGAAACCACTCATATACTGAAAAACACTGTATTTTTCATTTCGTGCATTGCCGACATTTTCCAGCCAGTTATTCACAAATATACCATTGACATTGCCAACATCGTACCAGATACCATTTGAATTCGGAAGGTCGGTTACGAGATTATCACGACAGGTAACCCGGTGACACTGATTGAATATTTTCACTGCTGCAGGAAAATACCCAGTAAGATGTTCAATGTTATTCCTCATGAAAACATTTCTTTCCAGGATTGCATCCGATACGCCCACCAGGTAGATCCCCTCGGTACTGGTATTGCTCACTTTGCAATTCCTGATGGTTAGACTATCTCCCATCAGGTAGGCTCCGATCCTTGAACAATAAGATATATCACAATTTTCCAGAACTGTTCCCCTTACATCATTACCATATTCATATTCATCGGTCAATCCTTCAGGGTAAGTGCCTTCGATAAGAATTGCCGTATCGGCATATTGTGTAAACTCAATACCTCTTATCACAGGACCTATACTATCTGAAGATCTGCCATTATAATCCTTGCAGATTCTGTGAATGGCAACATTGAATGCTGTAATCTCCACCAATCGGTTAGCCGGATTGGTACCTATATAAACAAGTTTATTGCCGTAATCGATATAAAAGGTATTGGTATCTACTGCTTCCGCACTGCCGGTGGATTGAAGGAACCTGCCGTCAACAAACACCATATCATCATGAAACCGGTGCAGAGGTGTGCGCTGCTCTTCCCTGTCCCTTCTCCACCAATCCTCGGGCTCTCCCGGAAACAGACGGGGCCATGAGGTAACCCATAAATCATCGCTTATCTTTTTCCAGCCTCTTGCAATATAGGTACCTTTCAATACCGGTTTTTCATTTTTATATGGTTGAAGGGTAATTCCCTGGTTGAACTTCAGATTTCCGGTACGGTACGTTCCTCCCCGCAATACAATCATATCACCGGTTTTTGATTTGGCAACCGCAGCTTCGAGCGTAGCAGGCTTTTCAAATACTTCCCCTGAATTTTCCGATTTGCCATCGGGTGATACGAAATATATCGAACCGGAAATCAATGGCATAGTATAGTTCGTTTCAACCGGACCGTAAGGTCCTCCCCAAGGTTGAGCCAGCAGTTGAATAAAACCCGGATTTGCCAGGAGAAGAAAAATCATTAAAAAGCAGTGACCGGAAAAATTCGTTAAACCTCTTTTCATTCTATGTGATATTAAAATAATACATTACGGCATGAAAATAGTAAAAGTTTATTTTCTTTACCAAACCAATACCAGTGAAAGAATAAAGAACCAAAATCATAGTTTTACCTGACAGGTAATCGGACATTGTGTGAAAAGACAATCAGAAAGAAATTACAGTTGCCTTATGCATGATGCAAGCCGGGAATCTGTCATACTGTATAATCACTTTAAACCTGTTTATTATGAAACCACACATTCTGTTTACTTTAAGCCTGAGTTTGCTATTGACCCTGCCTTTAACCAAAGTTGCAGGAGTAACCCCTGAAAACAATCTGTCACAAGATACAACAAAAGTTGACAGTAAAAACAAACTCGTTGTTGTATGGACCAGCGGAGACAGGGAAGTAGCCCTGAAGATGGTTTTTATGTATACCTACAATGCAAACAAGTACAAATGGTGGGATGATATTACGCTTATGGTTTGGGGACCTTCAGCAAAACTTCTTACCGAAGATGAAGAATTGCAGAACTATGTGAAGAGCATGATCAATGAAGGCATTGAGGTATTGGCATGCAAGGGTTGTGCCGATCTTTATGAGATCTCTGATCAACTTGAACAAATCGGCATTATTGTAAGGTACACTGGTGCAGACCTCACCAATTTCATCAAAGAACGAAATGTAATTACATTCTGATGATAAATTGAGGAATCGATTCATCAATGAAATGAATAATGCAATAAGCATAACTGTTTGGAATGCCCCGGCTGGTTCTCAAATTATTACTATTTTTATGCCTTTTCTAATCTGTATTGTATTATGAAATCCACATACCACACAATTGTTAACGCAAAGGCGGATGAAACAACACAAAAAGTTTATCTTCATAGATGTGATTTTTGTATTCAGAACTATTTGTCTTTTGTCTGTGTTTGTATTGCTGATCCGGTGTGAAAAAAAAGACGAATTGATTATGCAAATGTATTGCCAGGGTGGATTATACCAGATAAAAGCTCCTGCCACGCCTGGCGATTACAGGATAGATGCTGCATCAGAACCCGGTTCATCTTCCTCCTTCTTTTCTGTTGCAGAAGACATGAGAGGAAGGGTGCAGGATGAACATTTTGTATTGAACGATATCAGTGAAACAAATCCGGATGACTTATCATATACCGAGATCAATGCCTCTGATCCTGTTTCATCCATTATCATCGAATACGATATGTATCCGCCCGGTGAAACCATTCGAATCCTCCTGCCTCAAGGCAATTCGACATTATCTGTATACAAATTGTAAAAACCGGAAACCAAGGCTCCATGCAATAGGTAAAGCGAAATCAAAATAGATTGTCTTTTATTTCCGGAATATTGTCAATTCCATATATTTATATGCCTCATACAAACAAATAAAAATGAAACAGATGAAACGTATATGCTTATCCTTACAGTTTGAAATGAAACACAGTATCTGTATCGCATTGTTCATCAGTACCTTTTTTTATAGTTACAGTTTTGCCCAAAAAGGGTACGATCATTTCAAGGTTGCTGTGTACATGAGAGCATATGAAGTAAATAAAATGGCAGATCTGAAATTGCTTGATTCATTATGGAACATTATAGAACAGCAGGTTCATGTCGACAAAGTATACATTGAAACGCACCGCGATCTGTTGATGGTACAGCAGGATACTCTGAACAGAGTGAAAAACTTTTTCAAAGAACGCGGCATCAAAACCTCGGGAGGCATAACCTTAACAGTATACGAACCAAAACGCTTCCAGACATTTTGTTACAGCAATCCGCAACACAGGAAAAAAGTAAAAGAGATCGTTGAATACACTGCCCGCAATTTTGACGAAGTTATCCTTGATGATTTCTTTTTCACCAACTGCAAATGCGAATTGTGCATAAATGCAAAAGGACAACAAAGCTGGACAGATTATCGTCTGAAGCTTATGGAAGATGCTGCCCGTGAATTGGTTGTTGAGGCAGCCAAAGCTGTTAATTCTGAAGTCAGGGTTATCATCAAATATCCCAACTGGTATGCTCACTTTCAGGGTTTGGGCTTTAACCTGGAAGCTCAACCTCCTTTGTTCGACGGTATTTATACCGGGAATGAAACACGCGATGCATTTTTAAGTGCACAGCACCTGCAACCCTACCACGGTTATTCCATTTTCAGGTATTTTGAAAATAGTAAGCCCGGTGGAAACGATGGAGGTTGGGTGGATACCGGAGGCTCATTGTACCTCGACAGATATAGTGAACAATTGTGGCTTACTCTTTTTGCCGGAGCTCCGGAAATCACACTTTTCGATTTCCGTCAGTTATTAAGACCTTTGTCACAATTTCCGGATGCACCCTGGCAGGGAAAACATACCAGTTTCGATGTGGAGGAAATGAAACAATCTGCAGGCACTGTCATACCTTCCACCATTGCAGGAGCAGCAGGATATGTTTTTGAAAAAACAGATCCTGTGATAGGAGAATTAGGGAATCCTGTCGGGATAAAATGTTACCGTCCGCATCATTCTGTGGGCGAAGATTTCCTTCCCAGCTTCCTGGGAATGGCCGGTCTGCCCATTGAGCTTGTTCCTTATTTTCCTGCAGGAGATTCAATGATACTGCTTACAGCAAGTGCAGCTTTTGATCCTGATATTGTTCCCAAAATCAGGCAACAGTTGCTTGACGGCAAATCGGTCACCATAACATCAGGATTGTTAAAGATTTTGCAGGACAAGGGACTGGATGATATCGCGGAATTGCGTTATACAGGAGATAAAGCAATCGTAAATAAATATGCAATTGCACGAAATCTTGTTGAAGGCAACACCAAAGAAATACTGATCCCACAGATCAAATACCTGACAAACGACTCCTGGGAAATTGTATATGCCCTTAACGGACCAAACGGATGGCCCATACTTCATGAAGCCGAATATGCAAAAGGAAGCCTTTTTGTGCTCACCATACCCGACAATTATGCTGATCTGAGCAATTATCCTGAACCTGTGTTAAATACCATTCGGGCTTATCTGGCAGGTTATCACGAAGTGCAACTGCAAGCCCCGGGGAATGTGAGTATATTTATGTACGATAATCACACCTTTATAGTCGAATCTTTCTGTGATGATAAAGTGTCTGTAAAATTAGCGGCAAATGAGGCTTCAGGATCATTAATTGATCTGCTTGCCAAACTGTCAATCAGTGGTGAAATTCAACCTGCAAGCAGAGGTTGGAGCCAGCCTGTTATCCCGGCTAAAAAAGTGTTTCAGCTGGAGCTTCCGCCACATTCCTATAAAGTACTCCGACTCAAATATTAGTGTGAGTCTTTAAATACCCGGACTTTTTCGATCCTTTCATCATGGGAATTGAATCGGTACTTCACTGGATTTACTGTTTGTTTATTGCAAAAAATCCTCGTAATTTGTAAGGGTATAAGCAGAAACAGGAAGATCAATAATTAACCGTATATCATTTCGATCTCCCTGCCCGCATAGAAGTAATAACTTATTTTAAATACCTTGAATAATGAATAACTGTAAATCCAAAGCTCTGCCCCTCATTATGATTGTCCTCTGCCTGTTTTCCCTGTCGGGATTTGGTCAGTTTCGGGCAAATATGCTCTTCACTCTGTCAGGAAAAGAAAAAGAATTCATAGTATTCAGCGATGAAAACCGCTATCGTTATGAATTTGTTGAAGACAGACAGAAAGGCGCTGTCATTGTTTTGCAGGAAACAAACGAAGTATTTGTATTGATGTTGCAGCAAAATATAGCTTTTAGAACTGCCCCGACAAGTTACATGAGTATGGGAACCGATCCCCTGAAATTGTATGAATACCAGGTAAATCAGGGAGCATCCGAAAAGGTGATCAGTAAAGAAAAAATAAATGGATACGATTGCATTAAAAAAGAACTCTATGGCGAGAATGACCAGCTTTTATATACAATGTGGTATTCGGAAGAATACAAATTTCCCGTTAAAATTGTAAGTCACATTGACGTAGCAGGAACTACCAGCATGGAACTGAAAGATATAGAATCCTGGACACCGGATGACGCAAGCTTTGTTATACCCGATGGATATACAGTTATGGATCAGTAAACTATGATGAAGAATTTATCAGTCTTCTTAATCTTATTAAGTTACGGTATTGCATCGCATACACCGCTTGCACGAACTCACATTACCCGTGCTTTTTGTGGCGGGAGAATATGATGAGGTACGTGCTGAAACCCTTTTCGGGTATCAAAAAATGGTAGAAGGTTCACAGAGTATAATTATACCGGGATCCGGTCATTCCAAAGCAACCGACCGGCCTGAAGAATACATTGATGCTTTAAGTCATTTTTTAAAAGAAATCGACAGAACACTCTGAAAACAAAACGTTAAGCTTATCTTCTTCTTCAGCAATTAACATATACAAAGCCCTTTGACTTATTCAATACAAAAATACAGGCAAATACGAACGACAACTTAACATTCCTGAAAAAGCCTGCCTGCAGTGAAATAATGATCATTCAAGAAATCCCCTGGAATGCATACTTGTCTGCATTTACTATGTAGGTAATCATCGGATATTTGTTAAGCATTACCTCTTTTCGTGTTAAGGGAATTCTTAAAGGATTGACCATTTCTTTTCATATCCCGCATTTGTTTATTATCGGATGGGAAGAACCCGCCACCCTGGTGACAGTTGTTATCATAACAGCCATTTTAGGCTCTTTAACCGGTTTTTTCTATCAAAAGATTGTCAAAGAATAAGGCCGGTGATTTGCAGTTCCATTAAATTGTCTGAAATTTGCACTGACAGACATAAGGCTGGTACAAATGAAGTGATATACCCTGGCTTTTCACTTAGGTTGGTTGCAAGGCAACTTATTCATGGAAAAAAACAAAATCATAGAATACTACGAGCATCTGCTGATTTCCTTCAATACTTATTTAAAAAATACTGCAGAACAACAGGGTATGGAGGATATTCATCAAATGAGAGTAAGCATTAAAAAAATAAGAACAGTATTAAATGTGTTAGAAATTTCCAGCAACCATGAATACAGTAAGCAGGAACATCTTATCCTGCTCCGCAACCTGTTTCAGGCAGCCGGCAAAATGCGTGAAGCCCAATTAAACTTAAGTCTGACCAAAAAACAAAAAGCTGCATATCTGCTTCCATACACTGAGTACCTTCTGAAAATCCAAAAGAATGCATCCGAAGAACTTGGAAAGGAAATACAACTTTTTAATAGTTCAAAACTTAATGTATTGAACAAAGACTTGCTGATAAAATGCAAAAGTATAGCAGATCAATCCATAACAAAAGAAGCGTTAATATTTGTTTCTGATAAACTGCAAAAAGTTATAAAATTAAAAGTCCGGACACAGAATGACATACTTTTGCACAAAATCCGCAAACACCTTAAACAAGTCAGCGAAATACTGACACTGTTGAATGAAATTCATTGCGGACAAGAAGTTATACATTTAAAATCTGTAGTAAAATCACTTGCAAGAGCAGCCGGAAAATGGCATGATATCAAGGTACTTATTGATTCAATGAACGATTTCCTGCAGCAGAATCCGAAAGATAAAAATGTAACATATTTGATGAGTTTAATAAAACGCCTGACTATACAAAATGATGCTATAAGAAAAACGATATACAATCAGTTGAAAATCAATATTGCCAAAAAGCAAATCAGACAACTTGAATCGATACTTTCCATTAATCCTATTATTTCCACATGACAAATTATCTCAATACGAATTTTGATCTCAATTCAGACCAACTGGTAGAATTTATCGATGAATTGCCTTTCTGGTCGGCACCCTTTGGGATCAGGTTGCTCGACCACATCAGGTATAAAAAGAACATTTCCATACTTGACATCGGATTTGGAGCAGGATTCCCGATAACAGAACTTGCTATGAGATTTGGAGAATCCTGCAAAATTTACGGTATCGATCCATGGGGAGCAGGAACAAGGAGGGTGAAAAAAAAGCTTGCCCTATATGGTATCGGAAATACCGAACTTATCCGCAGAGAAGCTGAAAATATTCCACTGCCGGATAATTCAATTGATCTTATTACCAGTAACAATGGCATAAACAATGTTTCCAACCAGGAAAAAGTACTTTGCGAATGTTCACGCCTTATGAAAAAGGGAGGACAATTTGTGCAGACAATGAACCTGGGAAAAAGTATGATCGAATTCTATGAGATCATGGAAAATGTATTAAAATTACATAGGATGAACAAAGAGGTCGACAAACTGCATCAGCATATCCGCAGCAAGAGAAAACCTCTTGATGAATTCCTGGCCCTGATTCGAAAGAACAATTTTTCAGTTGTGGAAATAGAGAATAACTGCTTTGAATACAAATTCACTGATGGCACAACCATGCTCAATCATTATTTTATCAGACTGGCTTTTCTTGATCCATGGAAAGAGATCGTCCCGGAAGAAAAGCAGGCAAAAATCTTTCAGGAGATTGAAGACCTTATGAATGAAAAAGCTTTAGCAAATGGATGTTTCCGACTGAGCATTCCTTTCGTGGTTATTGATTGTATAAGAAACTAAATTAATAGTCTCTTTTTATCCTTAGATCCTGCGCTCAATTGTATTACATTTACTAATGGTTCATATATAGAATTATATTCAGAGAACCAGATACAAAAACAGAAGTACCGATTAATTCGTTTTCTCCGATTATTTATTTAGATTTAGACCGGAAACAATATAAAACATGCATTTCGGATTAATAAACTTGTTAAAACTATTGGGTTCGCTGGGTTTATTCCTCTTTGGCATGAAGCTGATGAGTGAATCCTTACAAAGAGTGGCGGGCGACAGAATGAGAACCATCCTTGCAGCAATGACATCGAATAAATTTAAAGGAGTATTGACCGGTTTTGTTATTACTGCGATAATCCAATCATCATCTGCTACAACAGTAATGCTTGTCAGTTTTGTAAATGCCGGATTAATTACACTGACCGAATCTATCGGTGTAGTTATGGGAACAAATATTGGAACAACGGTTACCGCCTGGTTAATTTCCGTTCTCGGTTTTAAAGTGAACATAACCCATCTGGTGTTGCCTCTTGTTGGATTGTCATTGCCTTTCCTGTTTTCAAAAGACAATAAAAAAAGCAATTGGGGAGGTATTATTATCGGATTTGCCATCATTTTTATTGGCCTTGATTTTTTGCAATCATCATCACCCGACATCAATAGCAATCCGGGAATGCTTCATTTTTTTATCCGATACTCTAATCTTGGATTCTTATCCGTACTGATCTTCTTATTTGTGGGAATTGGCCTGACCATGCTTATTCAATCCTCGAGCGCAGTAATGGCCCTCACCCTTGTAATGTGTTTTAATGGCTGGATTTCTTTCGAGATGGCTGCTTCAATGGTTCTTGGACAAAATATTGGCACGACCATAACAGCAAACCTTGCCGCTCTTGTAGCCAACACTTCAGCAAAAAGAACAGCTATGGCTCATCTTTTGTTTAACATGGTTGGCGTTATTCTTATTTTGATCGTATTTAAACCATTCCTTCATCTGATAAATCTGTTTATTCAGAACACAGGATTAACTTCTCCTTTTCCGCAGGAAGGACAGACAGCAAAACAAACTGCTGAAGCCATGCCAATTGCGCTTTCCATCTTTCATACGGTTTTTAACCTGTTGAATACACTACTTCTAATATGGTTTGTACCCACTATCGTAAAAGCAGTAACATTTCTTATCAGGCAACATGATACGGAAGAAGATTTCAAATTACAATTTATCCATACAGGACTTCTTTCCACTGCAGAACTTTCATTGATACAAGCCAAAAAAGAAATAAACATTTATGCACATCGAATTATAAAAATGTTTTATTATGCGAAAGAATTAGTGCTGACAACATCAAATAAAAAATACAATAAACTATTTGCGAAAGTTAAAAAATGTGAAGAGATTTCAGATACTCTCGAGATTGAAATAGCCACATATCTTACAAAAATAACCAGTGAGGCTGTAAGTTCTTCAGGTACAGAGGATATAAATGCAATGCTCAGTATAATCAGCAATCTTGAAAGCATTGGTGATTCATTTAATACCATTGCAAATGCCGTTAACAGAAAAATGGATGCCAAAATAACATTCACATCTGAATTGGAGAAAAACCTGGATACATTATTTAATATTACAGAAAAAATGCTTGCCGAAATGGTCAAAGGTATTGAAAACAACTACGATAAAAATGATCATTCTAAAATTGATTTATTAATTAATAAATTGAAAAAAACGAGCTTAAAACTTCAAACCGAGCATTATAAAAACCTGCGTAAAGGGATTTATAAAATCAAAACAGGAATTATCTATTCCGATATCTGCTACGAGTTATCAAAACTTAGTGAATATGTCCATAACATCTCACGGATCATTATCCCTTATCATGAAGAAAAAAGCGAATTGGAGTTAACATCATCCTGAAGCAGGTTCTGATTTTATTTATTGGTTTGTTCTCAATCATTACAATCAAATTATTCATAATAATGGTTTTTTTTATAACTTGACACTCATATCAAGTACTTAAACTACATCATAAAACGAATAATTTAATTAATTTTTTTCAACTAATTATAAAATTTTAATCGAATGAAAAAAGAAGTACAACAAGGCGCTCCTGCCGGCGCTGTTTATGGCCTTGGATTCATTGGCGCAGCTATTTATTTTATTGCTCATGCAACAGGTTTCTGGATTGGAGTATTGGGTTTTTTGAAAGCCCTTGTATGGCCTGTATTCCTGGTTTATGAAGCAATGAAATATTTGGGAATGTAAATCTTTATCCTGCTAAAAAGATCTTTCGAAAACGTCTTTATTACTCATTCCTCTTTCGGCATTCGTTTTGTATAATAAGCGGATGATAGAATGTATTGTCATCCATTGAAGAATACACAAAAGCATGCAAAAACAAATAAAAATGGCAGAGCTACTATCAGATTCTTTTCATAAAGGAAAAAATGGAAATAAAAATACGGGAAGTAGTTCCTTCTGAGACAGATTTTTTACAGAGAATATTTTATGAGGAAATCTTTGTACCTGAGGGTGAAAATGCCTTACCCCCATCCATTGTACATCATCCTGCATTGTAAAAATATACATACGACTGCTGAAAACCGGATGATCTGGTTTTTCTTGCAGAAATGAATAATAAACAAATCGGGATTATCCGGAGTTATTTTCAACATAACTTCTTCCCTGTTGGAAAATTAAATTTTATTTTGTGCCTGCTTGCTATTACCTTTGCAACCCTGTTTTAACAATTGCGATCATGAGCAAAGAATATACCTCAGAACTGCAACTTGACTTTGGTAAAGATGGAAATACGCTTATCCCGGTTGTAACGCAGGATTACACCACAAAAGAAGTGCTGATTCTATCCTTTGTCAACAGGAAAGCCTTTGAAGAAACTGTAAAAAGTGGTTATGCCACGTATTACAGCCGAAGCAGAAAAGAACTCTGGAAAAAAGGACTTACTTCAGGCGATCTATTGAAAATTGAAGAAATCAGGATAAATTGTGAACAAAATTCACTTCTCTACATGGTGACTCCCATGGGTAAAGGAGCTTGTCATGCAAAAAAGAAAGACGGAATGCCTCACATATCGTGCTACTATAGAAAGATTGAAGGAAATATATTGAAATTCATTGATGAATAAAACAACGCCAGATGACAGAAAAACAACTTATTATTGGCCTGCCGGCAGGATCACTCGCCAATCCGACAAGAGGAGGAAATCTTGTTCAATTACTGGAAAAAGCTGGTTTCAGAACCAGGGGATATGATTCCGGCGGGCCCAGCAAATTCATTACCACAAATTATATGTTTGGTTGGGATGGCAGACCACAGGAATTTGGATCACAACTCGGGATTGGTGAACTGGATGTTGCCATTGCGGGGGATGACTGGATCCAGGAAAGAGTAATGGAACTAAGACTGGAATACAAATCTCGGATAAATCTCGAAAAAGTACTCTCACTCAACAGGGGAAACGTTAAAATCGTAGGCATTACAGCCAATGATCAATTCTCAAGTATAGAACGTTGTGTTAAAGACCTTTTACAGAAAAAAAAGATCATTACCGTGGTAACTGAAATGCCCTACCTGACCTTGAACTGGCTTCACGAAGTACTTATGAAAACAGGATTGTATGAAGAATATAGCGACTTCTCCGTGCAGAAATACAAAACTCCGCCCAAAATTGAAAAAGGCATATTGATATACGAAACATGGGGAAAAACAGAAGCAAAGGTGAAAAACGAAGGTGCCGATCTGGGGGTTGAAATAACGCAAAGCGGAAATGCTATCAGAAATTATGGCCTCACTGTTATCGATACAATAATGGAATCGGAAACAGGAATTTACATAAATCCTGAATTAAAAAAGGACAAAGAAAAACAGGAGTTGTTAAAAATGTTTCTTTTAAATCTTTATGGAGTTGTAAATGCAGAGAACAAGGTGATGATACTTTTTAATGTTCCCAACGAAAATGTTCCTGATATTGAAAGTTATTTGGGCAATAATGCACTTTTCGCCGATGAACCTACAAAAAACGTCGGGAAATCCTTTACTGAATTCAGCATCCAGGTAGATATTGACAACAAATTGCAATCACTTGCTGTAGTCAGATATCAGCTGGCTAAAAAAGGGGCTGTAAATATAGATACCCTGCCAATTGATTCATCCATTCAAAACCTGGATGTTCTTAATTTATAAATATGCTCATTGCTGCAAATACGGGTATTATCCTGAGAAAACTGGAGTTTGCTGATAAAAAAAGGCTGGCTCAACTGGCAAACAATAAAAAAATCTGGGACAACGTCAGGGACTATTTCCCATATCCATATACCAAAAAGGATGCAACCGAGTTTATAGAATCATGCAGAAAAGAAGATCCGGAAATCACTTTTGCTGTGGTATTCAATAATGAATTGGTTGGGGTTGCAGGGCTGGTTTTGCAAACCGATATTTACAAAAACACTGCTGAAATAGGTTACTGGATTGGTGAAGAATACTGGAATAAAGGAATTGCTACTCAGGCAGTCAGACTATTGGTAAGTTATGGATTTGAAAATTTGAAACTGCACCGCATTTTTACCGGTGTATTTGAATACAACAAAGCATCACAGAAAGTATTGGAAAAATGCGGTTTTGTACACGAAGGAACAAGCAAAAAATCAATCACAAAAAACAATGCAATTATTGATGAATATCGCTATGGGATCGTTATTGAATGACTCTTTTAATAAAAATCTTATTCTGAATTCCATATTTTCATGTTCCAATTCCTGTCTGAATATAGAATTTTAGCCTGTTTGAAATTAAAACATGTTACTTCCCGATTTTTTTCTATCTTTCCATTCGATTTATTTAACTCATTCAAAATGAAAAAACTTGCACTTCTTTTAATTCCAATCCTCTTGATTGCAGGCTGCAAAAAAGATGATGATCCTTCTGATGAAGCTCAAATCCTTGGTTTTTCCATTATTAGTACCAGTATTTCCGATTTTACACTGGAGGATGTTGTTATCGAGGAGAGTTACAATAAAGTGCTGATGCTTTCGCAAAATAATCTTGCAAGTGAAAATCCACCCATATCCATTACTCCTGAAATTGAAGTGTCGCCGGGAGCAACCATATCACCCAATTCGGGTGATGAAGTCTCATTTAACAACAAAGACGGTGCTATCACTTATATTGTAACTGCAGAAAACGGGGATCAAACCAACTGGACATTCACCATAAGAGATATGCAACTGCCTAATGCCGACTTTGAAGACTGGTATGATACAATCGGAATGAACCAGCAACATCACCTCGAACCAGGTCTTTCGGCCAATTCAACAATCTGGTCTACGGCAAACATGGGAACCAGCCTTTACGGAAAATATGGTACGACACCCCTTATGGACGGGGACAACACACTTGTAAAGATTTTTACTGATGAGACGCCTACCATACCAATTACTTCCGCTACTATATTCACGGGGAGATTTGATCTCCAGGGTGCTATAAATAATCCTACAGATCCTGACCAGGCTACCGATTTCGGTATTCCGTTTACCTTCAGACCAACTGCTTTAAAACTAAAATACAAATTTACACCAGGGGAGCATTTTGTAGAAGGAACACTGATAGATCCCAATAATATTTTTGGAGGATTTACGATAGATTCCCTTGAGGGAGGAGACAAGTGTTTTCTTTGGTCAAATCTTGAGATCATAAACGGAGACGATATTGAATTGATCGGTCGGGCTGAGCTAATCCAGGGGGATCCGGTGGAAGAATTAACTGAAATTGTCCTGAACTATGAATATTACTCCGATGCAAAACCCACTCATATAACCGTTGTATTTGCCTCCAGCAAAGATGGAAGTGAGTACAGGGGAGCCGTGGGAAGCACTTTAATTGTTGATGATGTTGAGCTTATTTATGAATAACAAATAAGGATCTTATCATCCAATATTTAACTCTCAGACAATGAAGAAACTCACAATTGCATTCATCCTGACAGCATTCATCGCGTGGAATGGCTTTGCTCAGCACTTCAACTGGACAATTTATCCCAGCCTTGGAATTGACATGGGAGGAGCGGTTCCTTTCCCATTTTCCGATATCCCGGAAGGATCGGGCGGAACACCTAAATTGAATCCGACACTCGGAATCGGTGGAGAATACAAACTAAAAGAAAAATGGTTTCTTGCAGCAGAGGTTAATTATCATATCCTCGCCTTCTCAGCCAAGGCCACGGTTCGCAGTCAGGAATTTCATTCGTCGGATATTTATGGACAGCCTTACACACTGTACTTTACCGGGTATACAAAATCAAATATAGAAATCCGGCAGGTTGAATTCCCGCTTTTTGCCACTTTTCGTTCCGGAAAAAACTGGGCAATTCCATTCGGAGTTTATTATTCACGTATTCTGGAAGGATCATTCAATACGGAAGGAAGAGATGGAGTATCTTCTATAAATAAAGAAGATACCGACAATGCGGTTCTTCCAGGTATAGCTAATGCCAACTCTGATTTCAGCGATGAAATGGATGCCTATGATTATGGTATATTGTTTGGTTACAGGTACAATTTAAATCACCGGTTATATTTCTGGAGCAGGTTTCATGTCGGATTTAAGAGTATTTTTAAAAAAGAATTTACCAATATCGATTACGAAATGTACCAGGTAAGGGTTAGTATTGGTGCTTCGTACAATCTTTTTTATTCCAAAGCTGATTCAAAAACAAAGACTCAGGAAATTCTTTAGTTTCTGCCAATGGAAGTGGAAATCATCATAGCAAGGGTCCGATAGATGAGATGGCCGAACTTGGTATACGGTAAATATATAATTACAAACCACACACATACTAGGTGCAGGAAATAAAGATGATATGCACTTCCCCAGTTCAGAAAACGAGCCATTTCAATAACAAGCCCCGATACTGTCAGAAGAAACAGCGATACCAGTAACAACCAGTCAGAATAATTGCTGCTTCCAAAATTCTTGCGGTTAAAAAGCCGGTTGAATATCATTATCCCTAATCCGGCTATAAGCATCAGTCCGGCAACATTCCCTGCTATTTTAAAAGGATTCAGGAATCCAAGAGGATAATGATGAGTAATTGTTGCAACGATGGCATAAGCTGTAACAAAAAGCAATAATACGAACCCGTAAAAAACCAGAAAATGTGATACCTTTCTGGATTTTTGAGAAGAACATTTTCCAAATCGGGAGTGACTAAAAATAGTAATCAATGATTCTCTGAAAGAATGAAAAAAACTTTTTTTCATTTGAAAGTCCGGGAATTGCATTTTTATATCCTTCCAGAATTTTTTCAGACCTGAATATGCTAAACCATATGAAAAAAAAGTCAGTAGAGTAAATGACACATTCAACCAGGCATGAGGAAAAAATTTCGAGTAATTTACAGGCCCTTCCGGAATGGATAAAGTCCCTGCTATCTTAAGAATTACAGAAATAATCACAACAGGAATAAGCAAAGCCACGGGCAGCCATTTTGGATGACTCATTATTTCACCTAAAAACCCCGGGCGGGCATATTGCCTGTACGCGATCTGCCGGACTCCGGCCAACACCTCTGAAGGTTTTACACCGCGAGGACAATATGTACTGCAATCGCCACACTGATAACAAAGCCATACATCCGGGTTGGCAATGAGCTTTTCTTTCATGCCCCACCCGGCCCAAATCATCTCCTTACGCGGAAAAGGTTTTTCGTCAGGAGCTAATGAACATACAACCGAACAGGTACCGCATTGTATACATTCATTTAATGGAGCTTTGCTTACTCTCCTCAGCTCCTTTTTAAATTGTATGTCTGGCAATACCTCTATCATAATTAATTATCAATTAGCCACAGGGATTACATGTTTTTGAACGGATTAGGCCCTATTGCCTCAATCTCATTCATATATTCTTCAAAGATTACAGGTATCTTATGGTAATCCGTAATCTCAACAAATACGGTTTTAATACGTTCCGGTTCAAGCATCATGGTTTGCAGGGTTTCCTGCAGATTCTCTCCTCTCTTTTGAGTCAGTTCACTTCCATGTATATAATGGCACTGGTAATCATCTCCGGGCTTACAACCTATTTGTAAAATGCCGTCATATCCGCAGGATAGTGCATCTGATATCCAGACTTTGTTGATAGAACCTATGCACCTCACGGGAATAATCCTGATGAAAGGACTCCATTTCAATCCTTTTCTTGCTGCCATCTCCAATGCAGGATATGCATCATTTTCACAAACAAATGCCAGTACCCTGGGCTTTTCTTCAAATTCATCGGGCATACTCACTGATTTGATCATGGCAGAAACGGAATTGATCGAAAAGTCGGCAAAACTGATCACTCTTTCAGGACAGGAACCCAGACATATTCCGCACCTGCGACATCTGGCAGGATTTGGAAGAGGAGTTCCTTTCTCCGTTTCATCATACATTCCAAAAGGACATTCTTCCGTACAACGTTTGCAATCGGTACACCGGTCCATAAACAGTACCGGATAGCTTTTGTCACCCGCACGTGGATGCACTGCTTCTCCTCTTTTTGTTGCTTCAATACACTGTATGGCTTTCAACATTGCTCCTCCTGCATCCTCAATACATGCTGAAATATCCATAGGAGCCCGCAGTGCACCCGCTGCATAAATACCCGTACGCCTTGTTTCGTAAGGAAAACAAATAAAATGCGAATCGGAAAATTCATACTTCAGCTCGGGAAGACCCTTACCCAGTCTATAGCTCAGATTCAGATCAGCGGTAGCCGCCGGAGTCATTCCTGTTGCCAGTATGATCATATCCGTCATTATGCTGATGTCATCTCCCAGCAGAGTATTTTTTATGATAACCTTTAATTTTTCATTTTGAGTTTCAACTTTCTCCACATCCCCCTTAGTGAAAAACACCCGGTCATCTCTTTGTACTTCTTTGTAAAACTCCTCGTACAGACCCGGTGTGCGTATGTCTTTATAGACAATGTAAACCAAACTGTCAGGATTTGATTCTCTTATGTATTTCGTTTGCTTTAAAGAGGTACCACAGCAATACGATGAACAGTATGGAAGGTGCTCTTTGTCCCGGGAGCCGGCACATTGAATAAACAGTATGGTTCCAGGTAACCTTTGTTTTGGATTCCCTTTGATCAGTGTTTCAAATTCAAGATTGGTAAGGATTTTGTTGCTTGTACCATACCCCAGTTTAGAGAGTGCTCTGGCATTATAGGGTTTCCAGCCCATAGCCGCAACAATGGCACCAACAACTATTTTTTCAGTTTTTACATGTTTTATTGCAATCTCGAATCTGCCGGGATGACCATCAATTTGAAGAATAGCTGTTGATTTATAAATACGAATAAATTTATTATTCTCAGCCTCGGCGATCAATTCCTTAACCAATGGCTCCTTCAGCTGATCATATGGCTCTTTAAACGGCATTTGTTTGTATAGTTTATTCGCCCAACCTCCAAGATCATTCTCCTTCTCAATCAGGCAAATAGTATACCCTGCCTTTGCACCCTCAATAGCAGCTGTTATACCTGAAATTCCTCCTCCGACAACCAGTATATCATTACAAATTTTGTCTTCAATATAAGGTTCGGGTATTGACGTTGTCTTCAGTTTTGTAATTCCCATTCTCAAATAATCCTCCGCTGCCACCTGCGCATTTTCGTCACCCGGTTCCCCGATCCAGGCAACCAGTTCCCTTAAGTTGATCCTTTCCACCTGAATATGATCCCGGAAACTAAACAGTTCTGTTTTTTCACGTGGAGAGCATGCTGCAACACATATCCCTGAAAGCTGTTCCTTTTCAATGTCCTTCTTTATGATCTCAAAACCCTCCGGAGAACACAAAGCTTTGTGATTTTTATAAATGCATGCGCTTTCCGTCGATGCTGCCTGAGATAGCTTTGTAACATCAAGACAATTGCCAATGCCACAACCCGAACAGATATATATTCCTATTTTTTTATCCAAACCCAATTCTTTTTATCGTAAAGTTTGAATTGCTTTCAATGCGGAAGCAGTAGCATCCTTAACTGAAGATGAAACATCCATGGGTTTTTTCCCGCAGGCGATTGCATATACACCATTTTTTTGCTCCCCAAACATAAAATTGTACCGGCTTGTTTTCATTTCAATTGCAGGTTGGTTAGGAACTATTCCGGTTGCCAGAACGACGAGTTCGGTTTCTACCTGTATCTTTTTTGCATTCATTGTATTCTCAGCTTCAATCCTCAAATTTTGAGAGCCGGGGATTTCCTCAATACTGGCAACTTTACCTTTTACCAGTTCAATATTCTTATTTTCTTCCACTCTTTTTAAAAAATCTTCGTTTCTTCCTGTAACCCGCAAATCAATATAAAATATCCTGATCCTGCTTCCAGGATATCTTTCCTGACAAGTCAGGGCATGTTTTAATGATGCCGGACAGCATACAGCCGAACAATAAGGCAAATGGTTTTCATCACGTGATCCTGCACATTGCACAAAAACAATATCTTTTGGTTCTTTTTGGTCTGAAGGTCTTAAAAGACGTCCCTTCCCAGGGCCTCCGGGAGCTAGCAAACGTTCAAACTCCACATTGGTAACCACATTTTTAAATTCGTTGTAATGCAGTTTATCCAGCAAACCGGCATTGTAATTTTCCCAGCCTGTGGCCAAAATCACGGTACTTACCTCAACCTCTCTCATTTCTTCTTTTGCAAAAAGATCAATGGCTTCGTATTCACATATTTCAACACACTTATTACAGTTTTCTTTTTTGCAATACCTGTCGTCTATGCTGTACTTCATGGGAAAAGCCATATCATGGGGCAGATAGATCGCTTTGGTACTTCCGAAACCATAATTGAAATCATCCGGCCTTTCTTCAGGACAGACGTCAACACATTTCCTGCAGGCCGTACAGGTATTTTTAACATATAGCGGACTTGTCCTTAACGAGGCTTGAAAGTCTCCTTTCTCACCTGAAAGAGCAACCAGTTCAGTGGAGATCATCACTTCAATTCGGGTGTTTTGTCTGATCCTTCGAAAATTGATTTCCAATCCGCAGGCAGGAGGGCAAAGTTTTGGAAAATAATTATTCATCTTTACAACATGTCCCCCGAGGTAAGCTTCTTTCTCAATAAGAATCACTTCATGCCCGACTTCGGCTATCTCAACTGCAGCAGTTATTCCGCTTATTCCGCCTCCGATTACCAGTATGGGTTTATTATTTTTTTCCTGTTCCTTCAAAAGTCTATTATATGGTTCTTTGTGTAACTTTGTACTTCTTTGTAAAGCTTTGTGTTATAGCTATACTAAAGGGTAATATAATTTTTTCTTATCCTTTATTTATTCATTTCTATTATCTCACGTTTGTAATTTTCCCACTCTCCGGTTTCCGGGTTCCAGCGGCAGTTGGCAAAACACTTCCATTCTTCTTTTATTTCAGGAAAGTCAGTTCGAAAATAATATCCCGGCCACCGTGTTTCTTCTCTGAATAACATCGTCCGGATATGCGATTCAGCCTGCCACATACGGTGTATGTTTTCCCAGCACCTCATCAATTCATTCAAATCGGAAGCTGCAAGTTTAACAGCATCTTCTTTCATATATTGCAAAAACTCCAGTCCTTTTTCAAGCAAGGGTTTTGACGTTTTAAAACCAACATTAGCTCCCCCGGCATATTCATCCATAATCTTTTGCAGGCGGAACATAAACATCTTTGGCTTAATAAAATTCGGATTCACATCCTCATCATTGGCATAATCCTTATGTTGCTCGAAAGTTGCCAGTGGCCTGAGTATATTTTCTTTCAGTTCCTCTATTGTTTCCTGTGATATTGCAACCTCCTGAATATTATCCACACAAAAAGCAATAGCTGATTTGGCTGCAATCCTTCCTTCGGTAAATGATCCGGAAGAAAATTTATGCGAAGATGCACCCGATGCATCTCCTGCAGCAAATAATCCTTGAATGGTGGTCATGTTATCATAACCCCAGAAATACTCATCGGAAGCCAGATCTTTCGGTCCGCTGATCCATGCGCCGGAAGCCCCCGAGTGCGAACTGATAAAATAGGGTTCGCAGGCAGCAATTTCCGATGGATTTTCTTCGGGCATGATATTATGTGCTGCCCAGTTAAGAGCCTGACTTACCGTCATATCCAGAAAATCTTCCCATGCTTCGGATTCCAGCTCCTTAAGTTTTCTTTTTGCATCCTTTTCATCCGGCATATTGGCCACAAGTTCTTTAATAGCATCATCAGTACGCATATAAATAGGCCCGTTCCCTTCTTCCAATTCAAGTAACATAAGGTAATTTCTCAGATTTGCAGGAGTTGGTAATGCAGTACCGTAAGGAGCCCACTTTTTAAGTTCTGATGCTCTTTTCACCATATAATCTTCCCCCCTGGCATTTGTAGCTTTCGATTTAAACAACAGGAACCATGCACCTACAGGTCCATAAGAATCTTTAAAGCGTACAGGAACAAAACGAACTTCCTGACAAGTCATCTCGGCACCCGCTTTCATTGTAAAATATGCACCTGCTCCTGAATTGAATGGAGGATACCATGAACGTCCCAATCCCTCACCTACAGAACGCGGACGAAAAATATGGACAGCACCACCCATAACATCCAGAACAGCTTTCGCTTTAAAAATGTAAAAATTATTATCCCTGACACTAAATCCTGCAGCTCCGATACATCTGTCACCATCCAGAATAGGTTCCGTAATAAATATTCTCTCAAAATACTGACCATTACTACCCAATTCTTTTAGTGCATTTTTTGCAGCTTCAGATACTATATTTTTATAGGATTCTCCATGGATCATGATCTGCCATCGCCCTTCATGTATGTATTTTCCATTCTCATCCTTCCAGATAGGCAGTCCCCATTTTTCAAACAAATGAACCGTTGAATCGACATGTCGTGCAATATTGGCAACCAGGTCATCACGGGCTATGCCCATAAGATCAGTTTTCACATAATTGACATAATCTTCCACCGTATTTTTTCCGTCTTTTAGCCCCAGGTATAAATTTATGGCTGAAAGACCCATAGCAACAGCTCCACTGCGTTCCATAGCAGCCTTATCAACAAGGGTCACTTTCATATTGTGCTTTTTAGCCCAATATGCTGCTTCGAAGGCTGCACCGCAGGCAGCCATTCCTCCTCCCAGGATAAGCAGATCAGTTTCTATAATAACAGTCTCAAATTGATTAAGATCCATTGTTGGTATAATTAAGAATTAAAAATTAATAATGAAGAATGTCTTCCCAATTACTTTCCGAATCATCCATTAATAATTTTTAATTGTTCATTTTTAATTCTTTATTTTTTATATAAGTCCGTGCCTATCGATTCCGGTTCGGTTCTTAATAGCGGGTTTTTCAAATCCTCTGTTCCTGTTGAAAAACCGGCATCAGGAACAATACTTCCTTCAGGAATTGTTCGTATTGGAAATTTGAATCGTTTGATCGTGTTATTCCTGAACCGAACCGCCCATAGAATGGTATCGCTGCTGCGCATGGGTTGTACAACAGCACCAAGAGGCATAAAATCGGCATACCCTCTTATCTCAATAGCCTGTGTCGGACATATTTTAACGCAGCTATAGCACTCCCAGCACATCTCCACTGCCCGGTTATAAGCTTTATTCCTTACTTTATCAAGTACCATCAGGTCGTTCGGACATACGTACTGACAGGCTGTGCGATCCTGGGCTTTACATCCATCGCATTTTTCATTAATTACAAAACTTGGCATAGTAATAGATTATTCGTGACAATCCACAAACATAATAAAATTATCAAATGGCTTTGAGGTAAGGTTTTAACTATCAGGTTATCTTCAAATCTTCTATTTGTAAATAATTGAATCAATGAATGATACGAGAAAGCAACTTAGAGAGAATGGGTTAATTTATAATGAGTTTAAGAAATGGATTATCTGAAAACTGCTTCGTCTTATGGATCGTAATCACGAAGGAGGACGAAGGATAACCGCGGTGATCTGGCATCCCCACCCCCCCCTCAAAAGCTAAGGCAACATCCGTTATACTGGCTTATCATTATCTAATAATTTGAACAGTGAAGCTAAATCCACACGAATAAAAAAACCGGCAAAGTATCTCTGCCGGTTTTCTTTAAGATCATTTGGTTTTTTTCAAGAGTCATTTTACAATAAAGCAAACTTCTTGCAATATCCTTTAATGCTTAAAGAGATTTATACTATTCTTTGATAATTTTGTGAACTCTATTAGCAATTTTAAGCAAATAGATACCTCTCTGAAGTGAACTTAAATCAATAGTATTGTTCTCAATTTTTCTTTCAAGGATTATTCTTCCCGAAATATCAACAATCCTAACAGAATAATCTTTAGAAACAATACCCTCTATGTATACAAAATCTTTAACAGGATTTGGATAAACCTTAATTGTTTCCACATTTTGATGCTTAAAGGCATTTGGTTCTGTAACAGTTAGAGTTCCTTCAACATAATTAAATTCGTACTTGTTGTCCTCACCTCCATAAGCAACGATATCATATGTACCTGGAACAGAAGAGGCATTCGCATCACAGATCAAAGATGGAGCTTCATCTATGATTGATTCATCATCGCCATCTACAAAACCGCTATATGTGAGTGTGAATTCCGGATTTTCTTCACCTTGATGGCGCTCAGCGTCATCGGCTGTAACTGTGAGAACAGGTTTCTCGAGAAATAACCTGGGACATATGGAAAGAGCATAATAAAAAGTAGCAGCATCTGGATCCTCATCCTCTACCCTGAAAAAATAGACCTGGTTATAATCGATGCCTGATACAGGTTTTATACAAAATTCAAATTCTTTTCTTGTATCCTCAGTTAGGGTTATAAGAAAAGCATCTGCCGATTCCCTGATGACACCAGCTACATTAGCACAAGAAGGATCTGATTTACTAAGTCTTGAACTTACGGTAGCTTGATTGTTTGTAACGTTAGGTGAGTCATAGTATTCAAAGAGATTCGAAGGTTCATCTCCAACCCTGTGCCAAATAGTATCTTCCCCACTGGCATAGTATAAGTAGCATATTTCACTAAATTCCTCAGCAACATCCCAATGGTAAAGTTCCATCCGTAATCGGATATTACCTTCATTTGTCTGGATAAGTGAATCATCCTCATTTGCTAGCCAGCTGGCGGTTACTTCAGTTCCATTGTCATCTCGCCATCTGTAATGTCCATGAGCCGGCGTAGCCCATAGTTCACCTACTAGTGTTACTAGTAGAAAAGCTGAAATAAATAATGATTTTTTCATAACTCATAAAGTTTGTTTAAACATTTTATTTAATACTATTATAATTGTTAAAAAGAAAACTGCTAAGACAATAAACCAATCACCAGTAGATGCATAAAATGATTGGGATCTTGAGGAAACAACAAGACCTGAAATAACGGTTGGTTTAGTTCCTTTCTCTGCTATTTGAATTACTCCGTTGGAATGAATAATGCCTGATATACCACGATTACTATTTACAATTGCATTTTTGCCCGATTCTACTACTTTTAAACGAATGAAGAAAAAATGGTGATCAGGAATCATACTGCCCTCAAACCATGCATCGTTAGAAATAATTGTCAAAAAATGAGGTCGTAGTTTAAGAGTAGTGCGATACGGTTTTTGAGCAAAAATCTCATTACAAATAAGTACTCCTGCATTGCCATACTTTGTTTTGAGTAAATTATGTTTTCTGCCTGGAATTATATTAGTAATAGCACTTGCTCTAAAAAAAGGGATCTTTGCACCTGCAAAAGCATGTTCAAGAAAGGATAATAATTGCACCTTATCATATCGGCCGGTTATAGCTCCGTCTGGTTCAATATGATAGGCTGAATTGTATTTTTTGGTACTGTCTTCCTCAAATGGAGTGAATATTCCCATAATATGGGATGCCTGGGAAGGCCATGTAATGCTCAGACATTTGGGAATCAGATCATCGTCCATAGCCAGATTCCAGGGTATTGCTGATTCGCTCCAAATAATCAAGTTTGGATCAAATTTTTCAGCACGCCTGTTAAGATCTAAATAAATTGAGGCAAGTGAATCGGCTGTTTCCGGTAACCAACGTGTTTTTGCTTCAGTATTTTCGCAAATCAGTGCTATAGTAATTGACTTTTTTCTTCCTTCGAAATGAAATTTCAAATTAAGTACACCAACAAATAGAAGGAAAATATATAAGCTTATTGGAAGCCAGAACCGTTTGTACTTCTTATCGATCAAAATTTTAGCAATTAATACGTTTACAAAAACGATTAAAAAACTAAGACCCCATAAGCCAGTAAACGATGTTATTTGCATAGGTAAAACCCATCTGCTCTGAGTGAAAGCAAGCGGGTAGCTTAACCAGGGTAAACCTGCCATGATGTATATACGTATCCAATCAATAATGATCCACACAGAGCTGGCGATTAATGCGTTTAACCACCATGCAGAACTATGCTTGTCTTTTATCTGTAAAATGGAAAACAATTTCACCGCAATTCCTATTACCAATCCAAAATAAATTGAACTCGCAATCCATACGGGATGACCTATATAGGATGTTGTTCCTGTATACATTTTTGACGATGCAATCATCCAGGAAAAGATTATTGAACCTGTGACTATTCCTGTAATAAATCCTTTAAGAAACACAGCCTTAGATTCTGAGAGAACTGCATAGAACAGGCCAACCAGCATAACCCATGCAAACCAATGACTAATATATAAATATGACAACCCGGCAAGTATTCCGGAAAGCACTGGCAATAATAAATTCAGGTATAACTTTTTTTTGTTGAGAAACATTGATTCAACCTATTATTTGTTTAAAATACATGAGGAAATTTTGGTCAAATGTTTCTGAATTGTTATGGATTTTGGTTGTTTTTCATTCTAGCAATTATTTAAATATTCCAATAAATTATATAAGGTACATGGTAAGTATAGGGAATAATGTGAACATAATTAGGGGTAACTTCACACTATTAAAATTTAAATTAACTAACATATTGATACATTCTCATGTAGAAAGTTAAGTCTTTTATTCTTATATGAAACTATCAAATTTACCTATACCTTTAACAATTTGATTAGTAGATTAGAATTCATGGTAAATGAACTAGAATTTCATGTCTGCCTTCGAGAATGTGAATTGTACGAATTATCTGATAAGTATTATTATCTAAGTATTTTTTGGGGCATCCTTTTTTTTTATTAGTTAAAATCAAGCTTCAGCAACAACATGTTTACAAACTTCGCCTGGCGGCTTAGAGCACTAATCTAAAGAAACTAAAAGTTCATCCAATTCTTTTTTGAAGATACAAAATCCGACAAAACTTTATTGATGTAAATCCAAAGGCAAAACCAAATCATTGCGAGCAGGATCCTGCATAACTTTATATAATAAGTTTTTTAAGGCTACCAGATATTAATGATTTGTATTCTTTATTTTTATAAATAATTATTCTCTTTATAATGTAATTGTAATTAATATACTCTTCAAAATTGATTTAAATGAAAACAAAAATATCTAGTATAGCCCTAAGTATTATTTTCTTGGGTCTGGCCGACTGTAAAAGCAGTGATAAAGACGACGGTTACCGCCTTTGGCTCAGATATGATCAAATTGAAAATGAGTCCGTATTAAATGACTATAAACAGATTATACAGAATATAATTGTAACTGGTGAATCGCCTACTATATTTGCTGCACGGGAAGAGATTCTTTACGGATTATCAGCGCTTTTCGGGGCTGAAGTACCTGTTAATAAAGAAGTTAAAGAGGGTTGTTTATTGATTGGAACACCTGAAAGTTCCTCAGTAATTAACGGTTATTTTAAGGGTGATACCATAAGTGCTATTGGGAATGAAGGGTATTCTATTTTTTCAACTCAGTCTGAAGGTTACAAAATTACAGTCATTACTGGCAATACAGATGTCGGCATCCTTTACGGTGTGTTTCATTTTCTGAAACTTCTCCAGACCCGTCAATCAATTGCAGAGCTTAATATCGCAAGCAAACCAGGAATTCAAAACCGTCTGTTAAATCACTGGGACAATCTTGACAGAAAAGTGGAGCGGGGATATGCAGGGTTTTCACTCTGGAAATGGAATACGCTGCCTGATTATATTGACCCGCGTTACAAGGATTATGCGCGTGCCAATGCTTCTGTAGGTATTAACGGAACTGTTTTAACAAATGTTAATGCCAATGCTCAGGTACTAACACCCGAATATCTTGAAAAAGTAGCTGCCCTGGCAGATGTTTTCAGACCCTATGGAATCAGAGTTTACCTCACTGCCCGTTTCAGTGCTCCTATAGAAATTGGTGGTTTAAGGACTGCCGATCCCTTGCAAAAAAATGTGATAGAATGGTGGAATAATAAAGCCAAAGAAATTTATTCCTATATACCCGATTTCGGAGGTTTTTTAGTGAAAGCAAATTCAGAAGGGCAACCCGGTCCGCAAAACTATGGCCGTTCTCATGCCGAAGGTGCTAATTTACTGGCAAGAGCAGTAAAACCCTATAACGGAATCGTTATGTGGAGGGCTTTTGTATATTCCAATGAAGAGCCTGAAGACAGGGCTAAACAAGCCTATAACGAATTCAAACCGCTTGACGGAAAGTTTGAAGACAATGTGTTGATCCAGGTAAAGAACGGACCCATTGACTTTCAGCCCCGCGAGCCCTTTCATCCTCTGTTCGGTGCAATGGAACAAACTCCTGTTATGATGGAATTCCAGGTTACTCAGGAGTACCTGGGTCAGGATATCCATCTTACTTATCTCGCTCCTTTATATGAAGAATGTCTGCATTCGGATACCTATGCCAAAGGAACAGGATCAGAAGTGTTTAAAGTGATAAACGGTTCTTTGTTTAATTACAATGAAACAGGCATCGCCGGAGTGTCAAATATTGGTGATGACAGGAACTGGTGCGGACATCCGATAGCACAAGCCAACTGGTATGCACTGGGGCAGCTTGCATGGGATCCGGAAGCAGCTTCGCAAGAGATTGCCGAAGAATGGATCAGAATGACATATTCCAACAACCAGGAGGTAATTGATACAATGCTTAAAATTATGATGATATCGCGTGAGGCAGGAGTGAATTACAGAACTCCTCTGGGTTTGCATCACCAGATGGCATGGCACCATCATTATGGTCCTGGCCCATGGATCAAAGATAAACCCCGTGCCGACTGGACATCTGCATATTATAATAAAGCTGATGAAACAGGGATTGGATTTGACAGGACAAAAACAGGAAGTAATGCAGTAAGCCAGTATTTTTCTCCCCTGACTGAATTATTCGGAAATATCGAAACCTGTCCGGAGGAATTGTTGCTGTGGTTCCATCATGTTCCCTGGAATTACAAAATGAAATCAGGCAATACCCTCTGGGAAGAATTGTGCATGAAATATTATCAGGGTACTGATCAGGTCAGAGAAATGCAGACAAAATGGAATTCGCTCGAAGGCAAAATTGATGACGAACGCTTTAAACATGTGCAATCGCTCCTGAAAATACAGGTCAGGGATGCCATCGAATGGCGGAATGCCTGTCTGCTGTATTATCAAACCTTTTCTAAAATGCCTATCCCCGAAAAATACGAACAGCCTGACCAAACTTTGGAATATTATATGAAAGTTGACAGGAAGTATTTGCCGGGGAGTTAATCTGAACCATATTTCTTTTTCTGCAGATCTTATTGAATAAATTTCTGTATTGTCTAATAAGTAAGAATGTTAACTTTGTTGCTTCATAATGTATTTGTGACTTATGGTATCGAAAAATCGTATCGCTTTGCTTGGCGGAGGCAGTTGGGGAACAGCCCTGGCGAAATTGTTGTTAAACAATGTCGACCAACTGAACTGGTTTATCAGAAACGAAGAAGACATTCGGTTTATTGAAAAATATAAGCACAACCCAAAGTATTTAACATCAATTGAGTTGGATACTTCAAAAATATCATTTTACGGAAACATTCATAAGGCTATACAATCATCTGATCTGATCATCATTGCCATTCCTGCGCCGTTTCTTGAAAAATCTCTGAAAGGCAGTGAAGGAATGTTTGAAAATAAATTTATTGTATCTGCCGTAAAAGGCATTGTTCCCGGTTATAATCTTACTGTTGCTGAATTTTTTAATCAGATCTATAAAGTGCCTTTTAGTTCAATTGGAATTATTTCCGGCCCAAGTCATGCCGAAGAAATTGCCCTTGAAAGACTATCATACCTGACAATTTCTTCTAAAAACAAAAAAGACGCCAGGTTTATTGCCGACCATTTAAGTTGTTATTATGTAAAAGCTAAAGTATCTACTGATATATACGGAACCGAATATGCTGCTGTACTTAAAAATATTGTTGCAATTGCCGCAGGCATAAGTCATGGATTAGGATATGGAGATAATTTTCAGGCTGTATTAATCTCCAATGCACTCCAGGAAATCAAAAGATTTCTTGATAAAACATACAAAAGCAAACGCAAAATCAACAGCTCCCCGTATTTGGGAGATTTAATTGTAACAGCATATTCGCAGTTTAGCAGGAACAGAACTTTTGGTACTATGATTGGAAAAGGGTACTCTGCCAAATCAGCACAACTTGAAATGAATATGGTAGCCGAAGGTTATTATGCTGTAAACTGTATCAAGGAAATAAATGAACAATATAAGGTCAATATGCCAATTGTTAACGCGGTATACCATATACTGCACGATAAAATATCTCCTGCTATTGAAATCAAGCTGTTGGAAGAAAAACTAAAGTAATCACAAATAATAGTATTGAAATGGGATTTTTAAAACTGGATGTCAGCCAGGTATATAAATTTGCAAGTAAAGAAGAAATTATTGCTCTTCAAGCCAGGGTAGAAAAAGCAAACAAAGCACTACATGAAAAAACCGGAAAGGGAAAAGATTTTCTTGGATGGGTAAACTTGCCATCATCAATAGATAACAAGTTTCTTCTTGACCTGGAGAATTATGCTTCATCATTCGGAAAAAAGGTAGATTATATTATCGTCGTTGGCATCGGAGGTTCATACCTGGGTTCAAAAGCGATCGTAGAAGCATTATCTGACACATTTGCCCATTTGAAGAAAAAGAAAGATTTCCCGACAGTACTTTTTGCAGGACAAAATATTGGAGAAGATTATTTGTATGAACTCCTTGAATTACTTGATCAAAATACATACGGACTGGTTGTTATTTCAAAATCAGGAACCACAACAGAACCTGCAATAGCATTTCGCATATTGAAAGATCATCTGGAAAGACAAATTGGCACAGAGCAGGCCAAAGAATTAATTGTCGCTGTTACTGACAAGGAAAAAGGAGCATTAAGGACTCTTGCAGATCGAAAAGGATACAAAACCTTTATCATTCCGGATGATATAGGAGGCCGATATTCTGTGCTTACACCTGTTGGTCTTGTGCCTCTGGCCCTGGGAGGTTTTGATATCAGATCCCTGGTAAAAGGAGCTTCAGATATGGAGATCAAATGCAACCAGGCTGTCCCGTTTATTAATAATCCTGCTGCTATTTATGCAGCAACAAGATACATTCTGTATAGTAAGGGGAAAAAAATTGAAATATTGGCCAACTACGAAAATAAATTGCATTACCTGGCCGAATGGTGGAAACAGCTTTTTGGTGAAAGTGAGGGCAAGGAAAATGCAGGAATGTATCCGAGCAGTGTTGATCTGACGGCTGACCTGCATTCAATGGGTCAATACATACAGGACGGCGAACGTATCCTGACAGAAACTGTAATATCTGTTAAAAAAACAAAATTCAAAACTACTATTCCGTCAAATGCTGACGATCTTGATAAGCTAAATTACCTTGCCGGGAAAAATATAGATTTCATTAATAAAATGGCAGAATTGGGAACAATGCTGGCTCACATTGATGGAGGCGTACCAAACATTAAAATAGAAATTCCTGAGATCAATGCATATTATCTCGGGCAACTGATCTATTTTTTTGAAAAAGCATGTGGGATTAGTGGCTACCTCTTAGGGATAAATCCATTCGATCAGCCCGGAGTTGAAG
>JAFGQO010000139.1 GCA_016935615.1 Bacteroidales bacterium | reverse complement strand
ATATTATTTATCAGGTATCTAATCCCAAAACCGGGTGAATCGCCAAATTGTGAATCATATGGTATTTCAATACCGAATTCATGGCCCATTCCGAATATATTGCGGTCAAAAGCCGATAAATATCCTTTCTTAATACCGCTGAAGCTTAATTCAGCTCCAAGAGAATATACATCTTTTGTCAGTATTAAAATATCAGCTTCATTTTCCGACACAGGAAAAACAATGATTCTTGCATCGTCAATAAAAGGAAGTTGCCGGATTATCCTTTCGTTGTCGCTTAGCTCGAGAGGTGATATTGTATCTCCTTCTGAAAACAGGAGATTTTTTCTGATGATTTTTTCATTGGTATTGATATGAGTCTTGTTAAGTAATTTCTCTATCTTGTTGGGATCTTCATAAGCCGGATAATTAATATCGGAACCGAATACATTCAGTCTGTTTATTTTAATATTTCTGATTCTTTTACCTGAATGCTCAAGATAGTTGATATCGCTTGTGCTGGTTATATTTTTTGATAGTCTGGCATCGGGTGAAATAACAATATAATCATAAATTTTTTTTGTAATAAAGCTTTTTGATGATTTGATCTTCAGCGAATCCAGAAAGAGTGTCATTTTTTTATTTGCTGCAGAGGATGGATAAACCAAGTGTGAACGATCCGGTGAAGAAACAGAAAGATTATAGTCGATTTTTTTTATTGTATTGGTATCCGGATTTTGTTGGGAATGAGCAGCTGTATATAAAATCAGTAAGGCCGGGAATATTTTGAGCCTTGATGAAACAAGAAAGATTTTTATATAGACAGATTCATGTTTCATTGGAATTACTGACCAACACATCATCTGAATTAAACTGAAATCCAAGACGTTTACCGGTAATTAATCTTGAATTCTGGATTTTGGATTCCATCTGACCTACAGTGGCAATTTTTACAGCGTCGTAGGGAGGAACCAGAAGATCAAATTCAAGAGAATACTGTATTGCGGTTGCGATTATTGTATGAAGGGATGACCGGCTTATAGCTTCATTACCATAGTTTGTGAAAAGCATTGCCATTTGTCTTTTACCCTCAACAAAATACTGATTCTCATGGTTTATGAAGATCCTGGCAATCAGATAACCGAGATCGTCCAATCTTGAATATCTGAAAGAATCAGCAAGGAAGTTATAAATATTAATAATACCTGAATATGCATTATACTTGTTTTTTTGAATATATGGAGTTTTCCAGGCCGGATGCTCCCGGTCGAACTGAAAAATATTTGAGTGCATACTGAAGAGCAAAATGTCGCCTGCTACTCTTAGCTGAGCATCATAAGTGCTTCTGTCGGTGTATTCCATTCTGATTCTCGGATCAATATTCCCAAGGGTAATATTTACTTCTTTGGTGAAGCTGTTAAGTACATCTTTAAGAATATTGTACCATTCAAGTGTATTGTCATAAACGCGTTGCTTAAGGACAGATTTTTCTTTTAAAGTATCTACAATAGACTTCTTTTTTACTTCAAGCTCAGACATTCTTATATTGATTAATTAATGGCAACTAATTTAAAAATAATTCACAAGAAAACAGCCGGTATGGGTATAAATACCTGAATAATGGTTTATCCCGGTATCATCAGTTTTTTATTTTTTCAAGGTGGTATCAGGCCAATGCTTTTGCATAGCGATGAATGATCAGTAAGATCGGGCAAATAAAACACGTTTTGTTGATGGTTTTCCCGAAAAAACACATCTGCCCTGTTCATCCGGAGTGTCCATTGGGATGCATCTGATAGTGGCTTTTGATTCTTCTTTTATTTTTTCCTCTGTTTCCGGAGATCCGTCCCAGTGAGCCATAATAAATCCTCCCTTTTTATCCAGGATCTCCGTAAACTCACTCCATTTATCAACGTAGTGGGTATTATCATTCCTGAACTTTAGAGCTTTTTGATAAATGTTATTTTGTATCTCATCGAGGAGTCCGATTATATAGCAATTGATCTCATCCGTTGAAATTGTCTTTTTTGTGAGAGTGTCTCTTCTTACTACTTCAATAGTATTATTTTCAAGATCGCGAGGGCCGATTACAATGCGAACAGGAACTCCTTTAAGCTCATTATCAGCGAATTTCCACCCGGGTGTATTATTATCGCGGTCGTCATACCTGACTGAGATTCCTGCTGTTTCAAGTTGATTTTTAATTTTAACTGCTTTTTCCGTAATCTGTGTAAGCTGTTCTTCTGATCTGAATATCGGAATAATAACTACCTTATAGGGTGCCAGTCTTGGAGGCAGAACAAGACCATGGTTATCAGCATGTGCCATTATAAGGGCACCAATCATTCTTGTTGATAATCCCCATGATGTTGCCCACACATAATCCAGCTTTCCTGTTTTGTCAGTAAACTGAACATCAAAGGCTCGTGCAAAATTTTGTCCCAGAAAATGACTTGTTCCTGCCTGAAGGGCTTTGCCATCCTGCATAAGTGCTTCAATGGTATATGTGTCAAGAGCGCCTGCAAAACGTTCACTGTCGGTTTTATAACCTTTTATCACAGGAAGGGCCATGAAATTTTCTGCAAAATCGGCATATACATTTATCATTTTTTGAGTTTCTTCATTAGCTTCTTCTTTTGTGGCATGTGCAGTATGACCTTCCTGCCACAGGAATTCAGCAGTACGAAGAAAAAGCCTTGTTCGCATTTCCCATCTCACAACATTTGCCCATTGGTTAATAAGTATCGGAAGGTCCCTGTATGATTGAATCCAGTTCTTGTACGAATTCCATATTATAGTTTCGGAAGTGGGTCTTATAATAAGTTCTTCTTCCAGTTTTGCATCAGGATCAACAACAATCCCTTTCCCTTTTTCATCATTTTTGAGTCTGTAATGGGTTACAATAGCGCACTCCTTGGCAAAACCCTCAACATGGGCCGCTTCCCTGGTGAAAAATGACTTTGGAATAAACAAAGGGAAATATGCATTGACATGACCGGTTGCTTTAAACATCCTGTCAAGTTCAGCCTGTATTTTCTCCCATATTGCATAACCGTAGGGCTTAATTACCATGCATCCTCTCACTGCAGAGTTTTCTGCAAGATCAGCCTTAATAACCAGATCATTATACCACTGTGCGTAATTTTCATCCCGGTCTGTCAGGAACTTAGCCATTTTTGGTTATAGTATTTGTTTTATTTTTAGTAACAAGTTAAGGAAGCACAAAAATAGACAAAACTTGGAGAATTAAAAAAACAGGAGGTATATCGTGAAAGCAAAAATCTTTTTTGCATTCTTGTCAGCCATGATTTTTGCATACATACCTTCGGAAGTAAAAGCT
>JAFGQO010000138.1 GCA_016935615.1 Bacteroidales bacterium | reverse complement strand
TTACATCACCTGGACATCGGACCAAACAGTAACAATGAGCCGCTGCCAGTGAAGAAATGCTTATTCAGAAAGGTTCTTAAATCCTGTAGTAAATAAATTCCTTGCTCCTCTTATGCCACACTTTTGATATTCATTATATGTTTGAGCTGCTCTTTCCTCTATTTGTTTTCCGGTTTCTTCAATCATCCAGCCATCAATAGCCGATTTCAATGTGTAAGCTTCAGGTGCCATTAAATGGGTAGTCCACAAAACCGGGTTAGCACCGGCTTCCCTAATTTCAGATGAAAAATATGCTTTGCTATAACATGCCAGAATTATTACATCCCGTTTTTTCACATCAGCTTCTTTGTATTTTATATTTACCTTAAAGTCCATCAAACCATTATGGCCTACATACGCTAATAAATCGGCATCGCCACCAAAACTTAATTCTTCTGATTCGAATTCTATTCTCATTGGATTTTGAGAATTTGAGGCTTTTAAAAAATCTTCGATACAGGTTTTTATGTGTTCTCCGTCGTAAGCATCTGCGAGTAAATAAATTTCTTCCGTAACATGTTTAAACAACAATCTGTCTAAAACAATCGGATTCGATGATTGTAGTTGTTTCACTAATTTCCAATCTTTTGTTTTCAGCTTAAAATATGATTTTACTCCATAGCCGGCTCCCCAATATAAATTCATTGAAGGATCTTTCCCTCTTCCAATTTTTTCAGGGACTGGTACTATTCCCTGATACTGATTATCACATAAAGCAACAAAAACATGAATGGCCCTTGCTCTGCCATAACTACTTGCTGAAAACAAAGTGATTAATAAAATTAATAAGGCTTTCTTCATTTTCTATCTTATGAAACCCACATGACTTGAAAGAAACACAAACACCAAATGAATATAATTTCAAATCATGTGCGGTTCCATCATATCATTGAAATCAAAATTATATTATGATGAAAAATAAAATATTCAGGTTTCGCAAGTAAAAAAAAGTTGACATATTGAAATAGGAAAAGCATTGTGTGTTTTCAGAATCGTTTGAATTTCAATATCTTTAATGTGCAATAATAAATTACTGAACCCAATGTTTAAGTAAAAGTACGAACATTTTCATGGAAATCAGCACATTTTTTTCAGAGAAAGATGACAGTAATGCAATTAATGCTATTATGGATATACCTGAAACCAACGGTATCCATGACCACTTGACGCCTGATTTAATCCATTGATAAATAACCATCTATTAAAATGTCTTGATGACCGGGTGCATGTAGTCAAAGCTTCAGGCTTATTCAAGTGGCCAGAACAGGCTAGACCAAATTGATGGCGCGGGTCTGGATTAATTAGTTGTTGTTTCCTCATGTATGTTAACCGTTTTCAGAACTTCTTCTGAAATGGTCAAAGAAGGACGGATTTTGAAGAAAATCAAATAATTAAAAATCCAGATTGGAGGTGTCTTTTTGTCTGATCCAGCAAGACCCACTTAAAAGCAAGAAGTTACAACCTCAAAAATTGTAACTTTTTTTGGTGCCAGGATTTGGGTGAAAAATGTGTATTAATATTCCCAAGTGCACCATATTCCCTTTGACAGCTCTTTTTCCTCAAGACTCGCTCTCACACTAACACTTATCATGCTGGAATCGAGTCACCACGGCAATTTGGCTCCTTCGCTAAATCCCTCCACCGGCGGGTCTGAAGTTCAAAAAATAATGTAAATAATAACATATATTTACAACCGGAAGCTAATGGTTATTCTGTTCCGGTATGAATTTATCACTCCCAACTGCTTATGCATCTGATAAGAGTTATAATTTGAATAAAGCACAATAGAAAGAATATTAAATACAAAGATTATGGCCTATATGAAATTAAACAGGAGAAGTTTTGCAAGAAACATTGCCATGGCAGGGATTGCAGCCGGCATGCCTGTTATAAATTCAGACGGGATAAGAGCAGCAGTACCCTCTAATGATTACCTTAAAATCAGTCTGAATGCATTTTCGTTCAATGACCTTTTGCTCGCCAGGAAAATAACAATTGATGATGTCCTGGATTTTTGTGCCAGAATTGGCATTGAAGGAGTTGACCTGACAGGATATTATTTTCCCGGATACCCTGAGCCTCCTGCTGATGACTATATTTATCATGTTAAGAAGAAGGCATTCAGGCTTGGATTAGACCTGGGATGCACTGGTGTGAGGAATGATTTCACATGGGCTGATCCTGAAAAAAGAAAATTGGAAAAGAAACTTGTAAAAGATTGGATAGTGGTAGCCCAGAAGCTTGGAGCACCAGGTCTTCGTATTTTTGCAGGTACCTTATCGAAAGAAGTCCATCCTTGGGATGAGAGGGCAAAATGGATAGCTGAAGATATTCATGAATGTGCAGAATTCGGAAAACAACATGGGGTTATGCTTGCGTACCAGAATCATTTCGATTTTGCAAAAACAGCGGCAGAGGTTGAAAAATTACTGAAAATGATAGATCATGAGTGGGTAGGTCTTATGCTCGACATAGGTAGTTATCATTCTTCTGATCCCTATAAGGATATTGCTTACACTTCAAAGTATGCAATAACATGGCAGATGAAAGAAAAGGTATTTATTAATGATAACCAGATAGAATCAGACTATGACAAAATTATTGACATCGTCAGAAAAAGTGGTTACAGGGGATACCTGCCATTGGAGACTCTTGGTGATGGAGATCCTTATAAAAAAGTGGAAGAACTTTACAACAAAGTAAAACTTATTCTGAGGTAAAAATATATTGTGCATAAGCCGGTCACCTTGACCACATTCCGCCGGTGCGAATTGATCAGGAGCACCGGCTTTTGCAGTCAAGACTCGCCTTCTTTAAAAAATTGAAAGTACGCATAAGCTGTTGTGAACAGTAGATAGATCCCGACAACTGGCCAACCATTTTTCATTACGCCAGAAATTATACCCGAAATTGAAATAATAACACCAATGATATTGGTAATCAGGAAAGCAAGTATGATCGCTCTTTGTGCTTTCCTGTCTTCAACATTCCTGGCAAACCAGGCTACAAATACCATGGCTAAGGTGCCCAGCGCTGAGTATTGTCCCATTAATGATGCAGCGGGATTGGAATCGACACCATACATTGACAATACCTTTTCACTAAACAGGATAGCTGTTAACGCAGAACCTGCAAAAACAACAGCGTTTAAAACCAATAGTGTTTTGAGTTTCATAAGATAGTTGCATTTGAGTTTTACGATTTTACGACCACAGCCTCATTATCGGGAAGAATCTATTTTTCCCTGGTTTATCAGGTAATAACCAAACCAGAGCAAAAACACCAGATGCAGGATAACAACACTCCAGCCCATGGCATTCATCAGACCTTTTATTTGAGTAATCAGAAGAATAATTGTACTTGCAAGCAGATAAGTAAAAATACAATATACTACTCCTCTTTTAAACTCT
>JAFGQO010000137.1 GCA_016935615.1 Bacteroidales bacterium | reverse complement strand
TCCATATCAATATTTACTAAATTATTTTTGTATTATATCTTTTAATTGAATAAATTTACTGATATATTGGTTTTCACTCTGTTGCGTAGTTTGTGTTTAGTTATTATATCCGGCGAAAATTTGTGGTGTCCTTAACAGATTACGATGTAATTTATAATCCTTTGCGGCAATACCCGCAAAGAGTACGTTGAAGGCAAATTGCTTTCTGATCAACAAAGACAATTAAATCAACTATCAATGTTACAATTCTTTTCAGCCACCACAAGCGTTGTTGATTCTAAAAGAGCCATTGCTGAATGTCTTGAAAAAGCACTTGCAGGTGAAAACTCTCTTGATTGTGATCTCCTGATAATTTATACAGCCATGGGACACAATTTCAGGGATCTTCTAAGTGAAGCACACAGACTGTCTCCCGGGGCACAGGTTGTCGGATGTACCTGTGCCGGAATTATCGGCAATGAGGGACCGGATGAATCGTTGAAAGCCTTAGCCGTTATGGCAATAAAAGGACCAAAAAATGAATTTGCCGTAACAGGTGGTATATTGTCTCCTCATAATTCTGATGCTTTCAGGATAGGTTCTCGTATGGCTCAGGATCTAAAAAGTAAATGCTCCGGGATCAATATGATCTTTTTTCACCCTAACTCTTCAAAACATTTTTTTCCTGAAAAGATAATTGAGGGTATTGAGTCTGTTTTTGGTCCTGATGTTCCAATAATTGGTGGGGCATCTATTGATAATATGAAGCTGATAAGTAATTTTCAATTTCTCGGGGAACAGGTTTTTGAGCAGGAACAAATTATGTTCGGACTTGCTGATCCTACACTGGAAGTAGTGAGCCATGCAAATCATGGATTCGAAATTGTCGGAGATCCTTTTATAGTCACGAAGACAGAAAAAGGAAAAATAGTTGAACTGGATGGTAAACCGGCCTGGACAAGGTGGACGGAAAGGTTAGGGCTGCCTGACACATCATCAGCAGCAGATGTAATTGGATTTGCACCTCTGGCTATTGAATTATCGTCAGAGCTTCATGAAGAGTATGGCAGCAGGTATCTGGTAAATGCGGGTGTGCCTAACCCTGATAAGAGTATATGGTGTATGATCGAAGTCCCTGAAGGAGGAAAACTATGGCTGACAAGACGAAATGAATCTAAGATTCACGATGGTGTTGAACGATTATTGATTCAGATACTGGACCGTTGTGCCGGAAGAAAACCGGTTGCTGTATTCCATGCCGACTGTGCCGCAAGAGGAAAACTTACATTTAACAGGATAATTAAAGAAGAGATAATCAGTCAGTTACAGTATCCGATCTGCAGAGGTGAAAATATACCATGGTTAGGAATGTATGGCGGAGGTGAGTACACACCCCTGGCAGGGAAAAATCGTATTCATGCATATACAACGTCTCTGTATGTAATTGTAAAGCGTGATTCTGAAATTAAAGAAGAGAAAGTCAAACGAATGACAGATATAGTTAAAGAATCAAGACTCTTTGAAAAAACAACAATCAAAAATATAAATTTGAAAAATCGTTTTATCAGTTCTGCAACATGGCATGGAATGGCCAATTTTGACGGTTCTGCCTCGTCTATGCTGATAAGTTCGTTATTGCCTCTTGCCAGGGGAGATGTTGGACTTATGATTGGTGAAATGGCTTATGTATCACCTGATACTATTTCATCCCCGGGACAACTTGGCGTATATGGCGATAACCTAAGACCCGGACTTAAACGAATGACTGAATTTGTGCACAGGGAGGGAACCCCTGTAATACTTCAGCTTGTTCACAGTGGTCTGTTTTCTTCTCCGCTGCTGAGCGGGGCCACACCCATAGGTCCGTCTGTTCTTGAAACGCCGTATGGAAAAATTGGAAAAGAAATGTCAAAGGAGGATATAGGAATTGTTATAAAAGCTTTTCGTGATGCTGCACTAAGAGCAAAAGAGGCGGATTTTGACGGTGTACAGATCCATGCAGCCCATGGCTGGCTGCTCAGCCAGTTCCTTTCTTCATTCTTCAATAAGAGGACAGATGAATATGGTGGCACACTTGAAAACCGGGCAAAAATATTAATGGAAGTTACGAGAAATATTATTGAGGCTGTCGGGGAGAATTTTGCAGTGACTGTCAAAATTAATTCCGATGACTGGCTGCCAGGTGGTTTCAAAACTGAAGAGATGATTGCCGTTTCAGAGATGCTTGAAAAAGAGGGTGTTGATGCAATAGAGATCAGCGGAGGCACTATTGGTGCGCTATTAACAGGTAATGTTGATGGTTCATTCTCTCCGGTAAGCCGGAAAGAGGTTTATTATACTGAAGCAGCAAGACGTCTGAAAGAAAAAATAAAGATACCTGTTATACTGGTTGGAGGTATAAGGACATTTGAAAAAGCTGATGAACTTGTGAAAAACGGGATAGCAGATTATATTTCTCTTTGTCGTCCTCTGATACGGGAACCGGACCTTATAAAGAAATGGAAATCGGGGAATCTGAAAAAGTCCGATTGCATTTCCGACAGTGCCTGCTTTCAGCCTGGTGTTGAGGGCAAGGGAGTGCATTGTGTGCATTTGAAGTAGAGACGGAAGCCGTAAGCCGAAAGTCTGAAAAAAATCCCGGTTTCGATCTTCGCACTTCAAACTTGAAATATGGATATCAAACCAACATATGATGAACTAAAAGCCAAATGTGACGATTTCCAGGCTCAGATTATTCGATTTCTGAAGGTTGAGCAGGAACTTATTGATGCAAGGAGTAAGCTTGATCGGGATCTCTCACGCTTTAAATCAATACAAACCTATAGCCAGAAAGTCCTGGGGGCAGTTAGTCTGGAAGAGTTTGCAAACATTACGGTTGAGTCGGTAGTAGAAACATTTGAAGTGGAATGCAGTGTATTATTAGTATATGATAAAGAAGCTGATGCTCTCAATATCCAGTCATCTTTCGGATTTGATGAAGAGAGCTATAATGGTTGCAGGCTGGATAGTGAATGGATCTCTTCGAAAGGGTTAATGAAAAATGGGGAAGTTATTATTGAACATGTTGATCCCGGTTCAAAACCGTTTGGGGAAGCAGGATTATATAAAGTAATTTTTTCACCATATTATGATGAAAATGGTATTTTTCATGGTTTACTTATTGGCGGAGTATCCAATTCAAAAAAAGCATATTATGATGAGATTGCCGAACAACTCATACCCTCTTTTATGGTATTTACACAACAGATGAGTGAAATGCTTAAAAATTTAGAAGCCAAAAGATCCCTCGACAGGAAAGTCAGGGAACGGACAGAACAGGTTATTAAGCAAAAAGAGGAAATAGAGATTATTAATGAGGAACTGACCTCGCAGAAGAATGAGCTTCAAATTATCCTGGAAAACCTGAAACAAGCTCAGGCACAGCTGGTTCAGTCTGAAAAAATGGCTTCACTTGGCCAGTTAGTTGCAGGTATTGCACATGAAATAAATAATCCGGTAAATTTCATAAGTGCAGGAGTGGAGTCACTGTCAATGAACCTTGAAGAGATAGGTCAGGTGCTGGAAAGATACAATAGAATTACAGCCAGCAATGTAAAGGAAAAACTGAAGGAGATCAATGAACTTAAACAAAACATTGAATATAAGGAAGCTATCAGGGAAATCAATAAACTGATAGACAGTATAAAAAATGGTGTTAACAGAACTACTGAAATTGTAAAAGGACTTCGCACTTTTTCACGTCTCGATGAAGATGTACTGAAAACTACGGATATCCATGAAGGGATCAACTCTACTCTTATTTTGCTGCACAACAAGTATAAAAATCGTATAGAGATTATTAAGAAATACAAAAAGATCCCGCTTATTGAATGTTTCCCGGGTCAGATAAACCAGGTTTTCATGAATATCCTTTCAAATGCAATTGACGCAATTGAGGGAAATGGGACAATTACTATATGTACATCCCTGTCAGGTGAAAATGTCCGAATTAGTATAAGGGATACCGGGAATGGAATTCAGAAAAATCTGAGGGAAAAGATATTTGATCCGTTTTTTACAACCAAGGAAGTCGGAAAAGGAACCGGACTGGGTCTTTCAATCACACAGAGCATTATTGAAAAGCATAAAGGTAAAATAGAGGTTAAAAGTGAACCCGGCAATGGGACGGAATTCATTATTTTACTTCCTGTAAATCAATCTGATAAATAAGATAGAAAATGAATAAAACATTACCGCCAATTTTGTATGTCGATGATGAGGAAGATAATCTGGTAGTCTTTAATTCTACTTTCAGACGTGATTATGAAGTACATCTGGCTTTATCTGGTAAAGAGGGATTAGAGATCATGAAAAAAATCCCCATACAATTAATTATTACGGACCAGCGTATGCCTGAAATGACAGGAATTCAATTCCTTGAAAAAGTGATACCAGAATATCCCAACTGTATCAGGATGATTTTAACAGGCTTCAGTGATATTGAAGCAATCATCCAGGCGATTAATACTGGCCGCGTATACCGTTATATAACTAAACCATGGAATAAAAATGAGCTGAAAATAAACATTGATAAAGGACTTGAGACCTTTAAGTTAAAGGAGCAAAACAGGAAACTCATTGAAGATCTGAAGGAAGCAAACATGACACTTGAACAGAAGGTCATTGAACGTACACATAAAATTGAGTTCCAGAACGAGGAAATTACGGCCAGCATTCAATATGCCAGCAGAATCCAGAAAGCATTATTGCCACCTGAAAAAGAATTTATCAAATTACTGCCATCATTTTTCATTTTAAGTAAGCCAAAGGATATAGTAAGTGGCGATTATTACTGGTTGGCACAAAAAGACGATAAAATAATAGTTGCCGTAGCGGATTGTACAGGACATGGGGTTCCGGGTGCATTTATGAGCATACTTGGATTATCTTTTCTTAATGAAATTGTAAATAAAACTGTAATAATAAGGGCAAATGAAATACTAAATCAACTCCGTGGTCAGATTATTAAGTCATTACATCAGACCGGGAAAAAAGATGAAGCAAAAGACGGACTGGAAATAGCTTTATGTGTCATTGATTACGATCGAAAAAAATTGCAATATTCAGGGGCTTTTCGTCCTTTACTGCTTATTCGAAAAAATGTATTAAAAGAGTATAAAGGCGATTCAATGCCAATAGGTTTCTATGAATACAATGATAAATCTTTTAGTACTACCGAAGTGCAATATATGGAAGATGATATAATTTACTTATATTCTGACGGATACATAGACCAATTAGGAGGTAATGACAGGAAGACTTTCAAATCAGAAAACTTTAAGAAACTTTTAACAGACATTCATAAACTTCCAATGCAGAATCAGAAAAAAATTCTGGAAAAGAAATTTGAAGAATGGAAAGGCAAAAATGATCAGATTGATGATATAATGATCCTTGGAATTAAAATGTAAATGTCAGGCAACAATAATTACCTATTTCCAATATTTTTCTTATACGTATCAGTCTATTTCCTTGGATGCAAATTCAAAAGGAAATTTGGCAATCTTCGACATTTCCTGCCCGACCTGCATCATGTCCAGGTCATCTTTATCATAATGCCATTTTATGGAAAGGTTCATGCCTTTTGATCTGACATCGCCTATCTGCTTGCAAAAATCAAGAATATACTTGGCCGATGATGAATTGAAATATTCAAAATCGAAATTAAAAACAACCGGATCTTTCATCTCCTGGCTCCTGTTGAGATATAAAGTGTAATCATCAAACCACTTCAGTATTTCCAGGTAGAAAGAGGCAACATCAGGAGGCCGGGATTCACCGGAAATCTCAAACCTGTTATTTTCCGGATCAAAAATCACCTTTGGTGAATTTACAGTAGGGTCAATAACTAACTTTCTCATTGTATATTTTTTAACGGATATTTTTAATTCAAAAAATAACTGATCATCGTTAATTTCAGTCAAGGAATAATCGATTCTGTTTCTCGATTTCAATTTCATAAATATGAATCCGAGCCCGGCTCCCGCTCCATTATCACTCATTCTGGTCTCCTGGTTCAGTATTTTTTCATGAAGAAGCTGCAAGTCGTTATGCTCCATACCATTAACTTTATCGAGCCTTCTTATAAGCACATCCCTTTTGACTAGCGGGATTGGATTTCCGGCATTAATAGCTATTGTATCATCACATTCTTCCACTTTAATAAATGGCTGCCTGATTTGCTTATCCGAATTATCTTTCAAGGTATGTTTTGAAATATTTTCAAGACATTCAACAAGGATGGCATAAACCCTTTTACCTGAAGTCTTGTCCAGGCTGGCATACTCTTTTGTACTCTTCAGGTTCTTGAGCAGGTGATCAATCACTTTCTGATCAACAGGACCTGTATAATCCAGAAAAATTTTTCTCTGTAACAATTATTTTATAACTTGATATAGTTTAAACAAATATAAACCTTTATAATAAATATGGCTTCAAAGATAATTCCATTTATCTTCTGAATGAATAATTAACTCAAGTTGCTAGCTATAACAATATACAACAATGGGTTCGGATCTCAAAACACGATCAATATCAAC
>JAFGQO010000136.1 GCA_016935615.1 Bacteroidales bacterium | reverse complement strand
TGGCCAGGGATTTTTAAAGTATATTCTGTGCATACAGAATTAAAAAACGGAAGGGTATATCTGATTTGAATGGACCCAATGTATGCGGCTTACAATTTATCGATTGAAAATTAAAACTGCCATTTCACACCAAGGGTTGGGAACACTTCTATTCTATCACTGCCGGGAACAAAGTTTTTGGATATTTTGAATTCACTGCCAACACAAAAATTCGGTGTAATAGTAAACCATATCTGTGGCTCACTGTACAGAGCCAACAATTTGTTTTCATTATTTCCATAAAAATCGTCCTGTGACCATAAGTCGAGGTAGCCGGTTAAGGCAATCCTGTCATTGAACAGAAGATGATACCATACAAAGGTTATCTGAAAATCAGGGGCGGCGGAACCTCTTATATATTTATACAACATCATGGTGTTTAAAGTGAAATTGCCCAGTTTGAAAGGATATTCAAATCCGGTAAGCCATGAATTGCGTAAATTCTCTCCGTAAACAGTATCCCCAATAGCATATATGACACTGCCATCATTGTATTCAATGTGAAATCCGAGTTCTTTTAAAGCAGTGTTTTTTTTGAACCAGGGCATGTAAAAACTTCTGGAGATCTCAAAATAACCAAGCGATACTCCTTTTGGGTCTTCGGGAGAATTAAATTCAAAATCGGTGAACATAAAAGTATAGCCGAGTGTATCCGGTCGAAAGAATTCGAAGGTTCCCACAAAATAATTCCTTTTGGTACCGTCTTCCTGTTTCCCAAAATCATAATGAAGTTGAAAGTTTTGTGAGTATAAGCCGGTGGTGATCAGTAAAAGAAGAAAAATGCATCGATATTTCATCATCTAGTTTTTTACGTGGTTAGCTAGGACACGAACAGAATTCAAGTCGTTTTTAACGGCTGCAAATGTATAATAATTTCCTGAATAAGGAAATTTTAATACGATATAGAGTTATTCGGAAGTATACAGACCTCCAAAACGAAGAATATCATTTTCAGAGGTTACGATATCTATGGTTGCTGAAACCAGTGAATTGTCGGATACAAATTCAACCAGGATCTCAGACAAGGGCGGGTATGTTTCAATACAGGCATAACAAAGCACACTTGCCGTTATTTCTTCACAACCGGAATTTATCCTGTCTGTAAGTATTTGCAGGTTACTCATATGTCCGATATTATCTTCCGGAGTAGGTGCGGGAGATAAATCCGTAGTCAGCTTTTCAATCTCTGAACGGACAATTCCTTCGTTCTTTTCTAAAATAGCAGTTTGAAAGGTTGTACAATTCAAAACGCCGGGTTCATTGTTTTCACAAGTTGCAAAAGCCAGCATGGCAAACAGGATTATAATTTTCTTCATATGAGTTTTACATTTTCTTAATTGCTGTTGTATAGATGAAAAATTACAGGTCATGGTTGCTTCTGTCCTGAACATTATAATAAAGGCTAAAAATACATAGCTTTGTACAAATACTATGCTGCAAAAATCGTACAAATACATTTTTTTTGATCTGGACAGAACGCTATGGGATTTCGCAAACAATTCCTCAGAAGCTCTGAAAGATATACTCAAGGAATTCAACATAAGTATGTATGTTCCTGACGCAGAAGAATTTATTGAAAAATACAATCTTTACAATGATCGTCTTTGGGATAAGTACAGGGAAGGCAAGATAAGAAAGCCTATACTGCGACAGGAAAGATTCCGGTTGCTTTTGAAAGATTATGGCATACATGATAAGAACCTTGTTGAAGAGATCAGTTGTTTTTATTTGAACACATGCCCCGTGAAACCTTTTCTCATTAAGGATTCAAAAGAGATTCTCGGGTACCTGTATACGAAATACAAATTGTATATCATCTCAAATGGTTTTTATGACGTACAACTGACAAAACTGATCAGTTCAGGAATATCCAAATATTTTACAAAGCTGTTTACATCGGACAGGATCGGGTATGCCAAACCAAATGCAAAAATCTTTGAGTATGCTATCCGATCTGAAAATGCGAAAAAGTCAGAATGTCTGATGGTGGGTGATGATATTGCCAATGATATACAGGGAGCGAAAAATGTCAATATTGATCAGGTATTTTTCAATCCTGATAACATAAAACCTGCAATAGAATCTACGTATACGATTGCTGATCTTTCAGAATTAAGGAAATTTCTGTAAAAGAATTAAAACGGCACTTCATCGGAAAAATCAGGATTATCTGAAAGATCGTCGTTATTCATTTCTTTCTCCTGCTCAATTTTATTCATTTTTGATTCCATGGTAATCGCTTTAGGATGTAAATCTTCGTCAGCATCAAGATCTATAGGGCCAAAATAATCATCCTCCATTTCTATGAACTTGGCATAATCACTGACGAATTTGAGATTGACATCCCCTAAAGCTCCGTTTCTGTGCTTTGCAAGAATGATCTCAGCAAGTCCTTTCAGAGAATTTCCTTCGTCATCCTGAAAAATACCATATTTTTCCGGGCGGTGGATAAACAGCACCATATCGGCATCCTGCTCGATGGCTCCCGATTCTCTCAGGTCAGATAGCTGAGGGCGCTTGCTTCCGGTTCGGATTTCAACAGAACGATTCAATTGTGACAAGGCAATAACAGGAACATTTAATTCTTTGGCAACGCCTTTCAGGGCACGTGAAATATTGCTGACTTCCTGTTCCCTGTTCCCTTTGGAATCACCGCTTCCGCTCATAAGCTGAAGATAGTCTATAATTATGATGTCTATATCATGCTGCCTTTTCAGGCGTCTGCATTTGGCCCGTAATTCGAATATGGAAATGGCAGGAGTATCGTCAATGAATATTTTTGCATCTTCCAGTCTTTTTATTCTGAAATCAAGCCGTTCCCATTCATTGTCAGAAAGGTTTCCAACTTTTATTTTATCCGAAGTAATTTCAGCTTCGGAAACAATCAACCTGTTTACTAACTGAATGGATGACATTTCAAGACTGAATATTGCTACTGATTTTCCATGGTCTACAGCCATATTTCTCGTCATGGACAAAACAAGTGCGGTTTTGCCCATGGATGGTCTGGCAGCTATGATTACAAGGTCCGAATTCTGCCATCCGCTGGTTATCCTGTCGAGTTTTGTATATCCTGAAGGAATTCCACTAAGATTGTCCTCCCGTTTTCCGGCTTCCTGAATAAGTGTTATTGCGTCTTTAACAAGCATATTCATTGGAGCAGCTTCTTTTTTAATGTGTCCCTGGGCCACATTGAACAGCTCACTTTCACTAAAATCAAGAAGATCATCGACATCAATTCCATCGTCAAACGCTCTGTTCTGAATTTCAGATGATACCCTGATAAGTTCTCTTTGTATGTATTTCTGCTGAATAATTCTGGCATGAAATTCAATATGGGCAGCAGAAGCAACCCTGTTTGTTAACTGGGTAATGTATGCAATTCCGCCAATATCATCAAGCATACCTTCCTTTCTCAGTTCTTCCGGAACAGTTAAAATATCAATCGCTTTTTCAGAAGCAAAAAGGTTGACTATTGCCTGGAAAATCTTCTGATGTTCTTCTTTGTAAAAACTTTCAGGTTTCAGAATGTCTATTACTTCAATAATAGCGTCTTTTTCCAGCATAACAGCTCCTAATACAGCTTCCTCAAGATCGGGAGCTTGCGGAGGCAATTTTCCATGTTCGAGATTAACAGGGAAAAAGTTGTCAGGTTTAGATTTTTTCTGGGCCATAAATGAAGTTACCGGTTGTCGGGATTAAAATTTGTTTCAATTGTTTTAACAGCATAAAAATACAATGAGGGGAAAGAGGAAAAAGCAAAATCAGAAGATTCTTATAAACATGTTTTCCCAACGAAAATTCACAGTTTGTTAATAAGTTCAGAATCTCTTTTAAATCAATATTATACCAGTTTGTACATTTGTGGAACTAGTAAATTCTTATGATTTTATTTCCTAATGCCAAAATTAACCTGGGGCTTAGAGTTACTGAACGTCGCAATGATGGATTTCATAGCATAGAAACTGTATTTCTCCCGGTTGATCTGGTTGATGTTTTAGAGTTTTATGAGTCAGACTCAAACAGGAATACGATACAAATAACAGGCTTAATACCGGATAATGCAACGGAAAACAATTTGGTTCTGACAGCCTGGAAAAAGGTATATGAGAAATTTGAAATACCTCATGTTACTATACACCTGCATAAAAACATCCCTGTCGGGGGCGGACTGGGAGGCGGATCTTCCGATGCGGCATTCATGCTAATGGGACTGAACAGATTGTTTCATTGCAATTGCAGTGAGCAAGATCTGAAAGAGATGTCGGCCGCTGTTGGAAGTGATTGTCCGTTTTTTATTGAAAACACCTCATCGATAGGGACAGGTCGGGGAGAGGTATTGCAATCAATTGACCTTCCACTTAAAAATTACAGGATATTGCTTGTGTGTCCCGGCATACACATTAGCACCAAAGAAGCATATTCAGGTATAATACCCAAAGCAGATGGCAAACCTTTGCGAGATGTCATAAAAATGCCGATAGATACATGGAAAAACACTATCAAAAACGATTTTGAAAGCTCTGTTTTTTTAAAATATCCTCTGATTCAAAAAATAAGACAGGATATGTATGATATGGGAGCAGTATATGCTTCTATGACAGGCAGCGGATCATGCGTTTTCGGGCTATTCACGGAAATTAAAAAAACAGAGACAGATGCATTATTTGGCAAATTTTTCAATAAGGTTGTCGGGGTGCTTTAGTGTTGACCTCAGCAACAGGCAGATTTGAAGATGTCTTTATTTGGGAGCTAATCTGTAGAGGTAATACGCCACAAAAATAAAAATGAAATTTGGCAGCCATACGGCAACAAGCGGAGGCATTGCTCCGCTTATGGCATATTGAGCTGAAAACTGAAGAAAAAGAATATAGGCAAAGCTTACCATAAGACCTATCCCTATGTGCATTCCTATACCACCTTTCACTTTCCGGGACGAAACAGATACACCAATAATGGTAAGAATATAGGTGGAAAAAGGAAATGAAAAACGTCTGTATTTTTCAACCAGAAGAGCATTTACTCTTCCTGAGCCCTGCATTTTCTGTTTGGCAATAAACTTTTTCAACTGTTTTAAGGTCATTGATTCAACAACATTATCGCGCATTCTGAATTCGTCGGGACTTAGATTTATTGCCGTATCCAATACTGTTCCTTGTGTAATTACCTGTTTTCCGTCAATATAATCACGTATATAATAATTTCTGATCTGCCATTTGTTTTTTGTACTGTCCCATCGAATTTCCTGCGACAGCAATTTGGAAACGAGTTCTCCTTCAACAAATTTCTCGATAGAAAACCTTCTTCCATAGTTGCTATGTGTATTGTAACTTTCAAGGTAAATGAAAATCCCGGGTTCAATTTGTTTATGAACATCCCTGTCGCTAAAACCTTTTGGTCCGCTGTAATAATAATTCTCTTCGAACATAAACCTCTTTTGATTTGCCTTTGGGATAATATTATTACCAAGGAAGAGATTAAAGGTCATGATGATTGTTGCTGAAATAAAATAAGGCCGTAATAACCTGGGAAAACTCACTCCGCTGCTCAGTATAGCAATTACTTCGGTATTGTATGCCATACGCGATGTAAAAAAAATGACAGCGATGAATGTAAAGAGGGGAGCGAACAACACAGCGAAGTAAGGAATAAAATTCAGATAATAATCAAATATTACTTTTCTGAAAGGTGCATTGTTTTCCAAAAAATCATCAATCTTTTCAGAGAAATCAAAAACAACAGCTATCATAATAATTAAAGCGATAGCGCCAAAGTAGGTTCCCAGAAACTTTTTAATTATATAGATGTCAATTTTTTTTAACCGGATGTTATTCATAGCCGTTTAGAGAGAGATGAGACAATTTTGTTCTTCCACTTGCTGAAGTTCTCATTTTCAATTTTTTCTTTTGCTGTTTTCATCAGCTGAATATAGAATGCAAGGTTGTGAATACTTGCAATTTGTGCACCAAGCATTTCATTTGATATTATCAGATGCCTAAGGTAGGCTTTTGAATAATATTTATCAACAAAAGATGTACCATCAGGATCAAGGGAGGATAAATCATGAATCCACTTTTTATTTTTTATGTTGATGATGCCCTGAAATGTAAACAACATTCCGTTTCTGCCATTTCTTGTCGGTATAACACAATCAAACATATCAATTCCACGGGCAACAGCTTCCAGTATATTTGCCGGAGTACCCACTCCCATCAGGTATCTTGGTTTGTTTTCCGGAAGCACAGAAACAACTTCGCCGATCATCCGGTACATTTCATCAACAGGTTCTCCAACTGAAAGTCCTCCTATAGCATTTGCTTTCATATTATAAGAAGCAATGGTCTCAGCCGATTGAACACGCAGGTCTTTATAAACACTTCCCTGTACGATGGGGATAAAAGCCTGGTCAGAACCATACAAAGCTTTGGTTTGTCTGTACTGATCGATTCCTCTTTTCAGCCATCTGTGAGTTAATTCCATTGATTTTTTTGCCTGCTTGTATTCACAGGGATAGGGTGTGCATTCATCGAGCGCCATGATAAGATCGGCACCAATGCTTCTTTGTATATTGACTGTGTTTTCGGGAGTGAACAGGTGTTTTGATCCGTCTATATGTGAACTGAAATGAGCTCCCTCTTCTGTCAGTTTGCAATTGTCGGCCAGGGAAAAAACCTGGTACCCGCCACTATCCGTAAGAACAGGTCGGTGCCAGTTTATAAAATTGTGAATTCCACCTGCTTTTTCAATTAACTCAATTCCAGGCCTAAGGTAAAGATGATACGTATTCCCTAAGATTATCCGTGCATCGATATCGTGAATTAATTCTTTTTGGTGAACTCCTTTTACTGATCCGGCAGTTCCAACAGGCATAAATACAGGCGTATTTATAATACCATGATCTGTTTCAATTGTACCTGTTCTGGCACCGGACTTTTTGTCTTTATGATGAACCGTGAATTGCATTTATCTGATATTCGGACCAAAGATAGGTATTGTGAAAAAATATCAAGCGAAGGAATTTGCAAATGTTGAATGATGGGAATACCTTTGGTAACTTACTAAATTTAGATTTACAGAAGATCTTGTTTAACCCGTTTTACTATATAGAATTCACAAAATACGGGCTTCTTGGGTTATTTTTTTTGTCCGTATTGATTCAATTGATATTTCATCTGACCTATATCATTCGAATTGGTTCATATAGAAGATCACCACAGTTAAAAAAATTTCCTGTAACAATTATTGTATGTGCAAAGAATGAAGCACAAAATTTGCGGGAGCACCTTCCTTCAATGCTTGAACAAAAACACCAGGATTTTGAAGTTGTTGTTGTCAACGATTGTTCCACAGATGATACCGAAGATGTTTTGGGGGAATACCTGAAGAAGTATAAGAACTTAAGAACAACGACAATCGCCCCAGACCGGAAGTTTACTCATGGGAAGAAACTCGCAATCACTGTGGGAATTAAAGCTGCCAGACATGAATGGCTGGTCTTTACCGATGCCGATTGCCATGTTGAATCAGATCAATGGCTAAATCGTATGCAGGAAAATTTTCATGATAAGACAGACATTGTGCTCGGATATGGAGGCTATAAATCGCGCAAAGGATTTTTAAACAAATACATTCGGTATGATACGGTGGTTATTGCGATTCAGTACCTTTCAATGGCTATAGCAGGAAAACCTTATATGGGAGTTGGAAGGAATCTTGCCTACAGAAAATCACTTTTTTTTAAAAACAAAGGTTTTGCAACCCATTACAATATACTTTCAGGTGATGATGACTTATTTGTAAATGAGACAGCAACAAGAACCAATACAGCTGTTGAGCTTCATCCGGAAAGTTTCACACGGTCTGAGCCAGGCAGAAAATGGAAAGAATGGTTCTCTCAAAAAAAACGTCATTTTACTACTGCCAAACGCTATAAAGCAAAACAAATTTTTATTTTGGGGATAGAACCGTTTGCACGATTATTATTTTACATGACTTTTTTCTATCTTTTAAGTCTGAATATTGATTTTATACCAACAATAGTATTAGGAAGTATAAGAATTTTCACTTTGTTAGTGCTTTATAAAGTTGCGGCAATTCGGTTTAAAGAGAAAGGATTATTCGTTTGGATTATTATTTTTGACCTGATTTCATTATTTATTAATTTTAATATATATCTGTCTACTGCATTTAGAAGCAAAAAGTCAAGATGGAAATAAATACCAATTTATCAGAAAAGGCACAAAGAGATTTTGTCTTAGTACAGAAAGCAACACAAGGAGATCAGAAGGCATACGCTGAATTGATGGGAAGATATCGGGATGCAATCTATTATATGTTACTGAAAATGGTGAACAATGCAAGTGATGCAGAAGACCTTACCATTGAGGCCTTTGGAAAAGCCTTTAAAAACATTCAACAGTATACACCAAACTTTGCATTCAGCACATGGTTATTTAAAATTGCAACAAACAATTGTATTGATTTCATAAGAAAGAAAAAAACAACTACCGTATCTCTCGACCAAAATGATGAAGATACCGAAAAAGCTCCTCAGGATTTACAGGCTCCGATCCTGGATCCTGAAGAATCTATGATCAAGAGTCAGAAGCAGGTTATGATGAGAGAGATCGTTTCCAAACTTAAACCCAGATACAGAAAACTGATCGAGCTCAGATACTTTAAAGAGTTTTCTTATGAAGAAATTGCAGAAGAGCTCGAACTGCCCATCGGAACTGTAAAAGCACAGTTGTTCAGAGCCCGTGAACTTCTGTTCAATATTTTAAAAAATACCAGCAAGAGCATGTGATGCAAATCATTGAGAAGTATTTTCCGTCTCTTTCTGTGCGGCAACAAGAACGTTTTGAAAAACTCGGGCCATTGTACAGGAAATGGAATAAAAAGATCAATGTAATTTCACGAAAAGATATTGATCAGCTGTATTTACGGCATGTACTTCATTCTTTATCCATTGCAAAATATACGTTATTTTCATCAAACATGGAAGTACTTGATGTTGGCACCGGCGGTGGATTTCCGGGAATTCCGCTTGCCATTCTTTTTCCTGAAGTTCATTTCACTCTTGTAGATTCCATACAAAAAAAGATCAACGTGGTACAGGCTGTTATCGATGCCCTTGAATTGAATAATACGAAAACATCAAACATACGGGCAGAGAAAATAAAAGAAAAATATGATGTTTTTGTTTGCAGGGCAGTTGCGCCTTTGAGTACTTTAATTCGCTGGACAAGAAAAAATGCAGTTGTTGCATTGCATAATGATAGTATAAGAGGCCTGATCGCTCTTAAAGGAGGTGATCTGTCTGAAGAGACTGATACCGGGTACAATACAAAGATTATTGAGATCATGAACCTGTTTGAAGAGCCATTCTTCCGGGACAAGAAGATCGTTCATGTTACTTACGGTTAAGAAAAAGAGTCTGTCTGTTCGAAAATAGCCGGATGAGTACATCAAGATATAAGCTTCAATGTTATATTTTTGAACTTAAAAGCATGTTTATAATGAAAAGAACTTTAAGCATTCTACTGTTTGTAACGATCTCACTGGCGTTATTTTCACAAACTACAAAATTCGGCGTATTCATCGATCCTCAGTTCACCTGGTTAAGTGCTGAATCCCGCAGTGTAGATAGTGACGGAATGAAATTTGGGATCCGGGGAGGACTTTTGTTGGATAAATATTTTCAGAAAAATTATGCAATTCATACGGGCCTGTCACTTGGTACGCAAGGCGGAAGCCTGAAATATCCTGATGAAACTATCATAAAAGTGTACAATGAGGAAGATACACTTCCTGCAGGAACTACCGTTGAATACAAATTAAATTATATTACCATTCCGTTGGGATTGAAACTGAAAACCAATCAGATCGGTTATTTTTCGTATTTTGCCCGCGTGGGATTTACAAATCAGTTCAATATTAAAGCCAAGGCCACAACCAGTGACGGGAGTCTTTACAGGGATGATATAAAGAAGGAAATATTCTTTTATAACCTTGCCTATCATTTCGGCATTGGCGTTGAATATGCAATAAGTGAAGACACATCCATTTTGTTTGGAGTGAATTATCATAACGGATTTATTAATATTACCAGGAATAAAGATGTGAAAGTTCATTCACGGGTACTGTCCCTCAGAGTGGGAGTGATTTTTTAACGGTCGGACATGATTATAGCACTGGCTCAACTGAATTTTACTATCGGAGCATTTCATGAAAATGCTGCCGCCATAATCGGTGCATTGAATGAAGCAAAAAGCAACGAAGCCGATCTTGTTGTATTCAGTGAATTGTCGGTTTGCGGATACCCGCCGTTGGATCTGCTTGAGCATAAAAAATTCATTGATCAATGCCTGGAAACCGTTAAGTTTATTGCCGGAAAATCTCATGGTATAGCCGTAATCATCGGATCTCCTACGGTAAACAAGAAGGACGAGGGGAAAAACCTGCATAATTCTGCCTTTTTCATTAACAACGGGAAAATCGAAACCATCGTTCATAAAACCTTGCTGCCGACCTATGATATTTTTGATGAGTATCGTTATTTTCAACCATCAGAGGAGTTTGATATCATAAATTTCAGGGGAAAGAAGATCGCTCTCACCATTTGCGAAGATCTGTGGTTTAAACAACCTTTGCTGACAAATTTTGGCAAGAACAAAATGTATACCGTCAACCCGGTTGCGAAGCTGCACTCAATAGGTTGTGATTTCATAATCAATATTGCAGCATCTCCTTTTGCTTATAACCATGATGAAATTAAAACTGATATTTTGACCTATACTGCAAGACATTATTCAGTACCTGTTTTTTATGTGAACCAGGTTGGTGCACATACCGAGCTTATTTTTGACGGAGCTTCACGGGTAGTGAATTCGGAAGGTAAGATTTTTGCCGGGCTCCCGAAATTCAGGGAAGAGATCGCATATTTTGATGTCGATGAAGTGTTGAATTCAAAATCCGGTCAGACCGATGCTCTGAACAACAATCGCATCAGTCTGATCCATGACGGTCTTGTCATGGGAATTCATGATTATTTCAGGAAAATGAACTTTTCAAAAGCGGTATTGGGTTTGTCCGGGGGCATCGATTCTGCTGTAACACTTGTTCTGGCAAAATATGCCCTGGGAGCTGAAAATGTTCGTGTGATGCTGATGCCTTCACAATATTCATCTGATCATTCAATTGCAGATGCAATAGCCCTGGCAAACAACCTGGATATTCAATTCGACATTTTGCCGATTGAAGAGGTTTTTACTACATTCCTTGAACTACTGAATCCATATTTTAAAGGATTGCCGGAAAATATTGCGGAAGAAAATATACAGTCAAGGATCCGGGGTATTCTTTTAATGGCTTTCTCAAACAAGTTTGGCAGCCTGTTACTGAATACGTCCAATAAAAGTGAAGTTGCTGTCGGCTATGGAACTCTTTATGGAGATATGAGCGGCGGACTATCTGTTCTCGGCGATATCTATAAAACGGATGTGTATCTTCTTGCCGGTTACATGAACAGGAACAGACAAATTATTCCTGAGAATATCATTATCAAACCTCCTTCGGCAGAATTACGTCCTGACCAGAAAGACAGTGATTCATTGCCGGATTATGAAGTCCTTGATAAAATACTGTTCAATTATATAGAGCTCAGAAGGTCTGAAGAGGAGATAATATCAGAAGGATTCGATAAAACAATTGTGAAAAAGACCGTTTCCCTGGTAAATCTGAATGAATATAAGCGATATCAGACCCCGCCGATATTAAGAGTCAGCAGCAAAGCCTTTGGTTTTGGAAGAAGAATGCCCCTGGTGGCGAAATATGAATAAGTGCTTTTTGTCCGGACGGTGTATTTTGAATTTTTTATTTTTTCATGTTGTGTTCTTTAAAATAGCCGTCTGCAACAACTGTAAGATGAATGGTTTCTTTATTCACAATCATTGCAGGCAAAAGGATTGAAGGCACCTGTTTTTTCCCGTTGTTTACCGACAAATACGTTTTTGGTATTCTCTCTTCGTAGATCATTTGCATAGCTATTTCCGCAGTTTTTGAAGCAATAGCCTCAATGGGTTTGTACACTGTCATGGCTTGCGTACCTGCAATAACTCTTCTGCATGCTTCTGCTTCGGCATCCTGGCCGCTGATATGTGGAAGCGGATTGATATCGGCCTCGTGAAGTGCTTTCAATGCTCCTTCTGCTAGCTGATCGTTTGCTGCAATAACAGCATCTATCTTCGCATGTTTCGACAGGCATTCTTTCATCAGGCGGTAACCTTCTTCGGGAGCCCAGTAATCGGCAAATTGATCGTACAGAATACGAATATCCCCTCTTTCGATCAGGGGTTGAACAATATTGAACTGTCCCAGCCGGAGTAAGAATGAGTTGTTGTCAGTCACTGCTCCTCCCAGGATCGCATAATTTCCTTTTGGACAAACGGTGGTCAGATATTCGGCCTGAAGTTCTCCAACCTGAATGTTATCGAATGAAATGTAAAAATCAAGATTGCAATTCTTTATGATCCGGTCATAAGAGATGACAGGAACTTTTTTCTGATGGGCCAGTTTTACAATATCGGCAGCTGCATACATATCAGACGGGATTACAACAAGCACATCAACACCTTCCTCCAGAATTTCACCTGCCATAAGGAATTGAGCACCGGCATCACCTTCCGATGCCTGGATGATAACTTCACCACCGTTTTCCCGGACATTTTTAATGAATAATTCTTTATCCATCAGCCATCTACCCTGGTCGGATACATCCATTAAGAAGCCGATCTTTGGTTTTTTTGAGCAATTGCTTAAAAGCAATAGTACCGAAAGCACTAATATTGCAAAATGTATATATTTTCGTTTCATATTGGTGAGTTTTAGGATGGGAAGTCATTGAAATAATAAGTTACGAAATTGCTGAAACATAGTCAATCTTTGCTTTGTGTTATTGCCGGTCAGTATTTTGTAACATCAAGGCTGTCAGATATTTAATTTTAAAAATGAAACCTGGTGATATTGCTCACCAAAAGCAGGAAAGGAATTTTAACTAATGGGGAACTGGAAGATCTGGATGGATACGGGAAGAACCTTTACCGATTGCATGTCTGTTGATCCCAAAGGTAAGATCAGCCGCGTTAAAGTATTGAGCTCAGGTCGTTTGCGAGGTAAAATAATTCAGTGTACAGATCATGGTAAATATGAAATAAAGGAGAATTGGGGAGTGCATGAAGATCTTTTTACTGATTACAATTTTCAACTAGTTCAAAACACTTCAAAAATTTGCAACGTTCTTTCTTTTGATCCGCGGAATTCAATCCTTAAGCTTTCGGGCAATATAACGGATGATCTTACAGGCAATGAATTTGAGATCTATGCGGAGGAAGAAGCTGCTGTTCTGGCAGCAAGAATGGTGACCAGAACCAGGCTTGCCGATGAGTTGCCGGAGATTGACAGGCATGTATTTTCTTCAAAGAGAGCCGGCAAATCGGGAGGTGATGAAGGAATGCGTCCGCTGCTCATTACTACCCGCGGATTCCGGGACACTGATCCGGACGGCACACAACAGAATGACTTGCAATGTAATTTCAACATAAAACAGACTTATTCGTACTTTGACCGGGTTATAGAGCTGGATGAACGAATTGATATGCAGGGAAAGGTTTTGGTGGAACTGACCGAAAGCAGGATCAACACCTTATTGAGGGAAATCTTCGGATTCACTCCCGGACTTGTGATTGTTGCACTTATGAACAGCAATAAAAATCCATTGCACGAGAAAATTATACGTAATGTATTAAAGACTGCTGGGGTAAAATGTATATATGCCTCGTATATGGTTAAGTAAGGGGGACTGTTATGCAAGAACCGAAGAGCACATGCCGCAAGGGTCCCGCTTTTATCATGCGGGGCAATTGATTATTCTGCACCCAGGACAACTAATTATCAATAACTAATAGTCGTATGAGGATTTTCTTTAACTTGTAGTGGAAAATATGATCACGATGAATGTAATAAAACCATATCCGTACAACAAGGTACGAAATATAGCAGCTATACGTACATTATCGGTAATTTTAGTACATATATAAACTTGGCTGTAATTATTTAATTTATAAGAAATTATTACTTCAAATGCAGCATTTACAATATCATATCGTCTTTACAATTATTAACGCAAATTTTATTAAATGACAAACAGTATAACTTTTAATGTAACTGTATTACTGTATCTACTATTTGTTGCAAGTAATATAAATGCGCAGGACAAGTCTGATTATTCAGAACTGATTGAAGAATGTGAGGAGTTAATCGTCAAAAAAATGGAATCGGATCAGATAATCGGGGTAAGCGCTGCAATTATGGTTAATGATTCAGTTATTTGGACAAAAGGTTTTGGTTACGCTGATGAAGACAATAATATTCCTATGACTGAAAATACAATTGTCAATATTGCTTCAGCCACAAAAACATTTACAGCATTAGCAATAATGCAACTTGATGAAAAAGGATTGCTCGATATAAACCAACCTCTGAGTAAATACCTGCCCCAGTTTAATCCTTTAACGAGAGGTGAAAATTTAGATGATCTGACCGTAAAATCTGTTATCACTCATTCCTCTGGGATCCAGACTGATGTTTTGAAAAACGGTGATTTGGGCTCCGGAAAATATACCGATGTCCTGGGATTTATCAATGAATCGTATTTATTGTATCCACCGGGTTTGGTTGAATCTTATTCCAATTCAGGCTATAACATTTTAGGGCATCTCATCAAACAGTTAAGCGGGCTGGATTATCCTGAGTATATTCATAAAAATATATTTGCACCACTGGAAATGAGTAATTCCGGTTTTTTAATGGATTCATTGAAAGACAGAACCAAGGTATATTCCGGAGGGAAGAGCTTGCACGACTATGGTTTTAGAGATATTGCTTCGGGTGGCATTTACTCC
>JAFGQO010000021.1 GCA_016935615.1 Bacteroidales bacterium | reverse complement strand
GGCCAACATATGTTATTGATGCACCGGGAGGCGGAGGGAAAATACCGGTAATGCCGAATTACATTATATCATGGTCAACAAATAAAGTAGTATTAAGAAACTATGAAGGAGTAATTACTACTTATAAGGAACCTGACAGTTATGAACCCAGAATGTGTGACAGGGATTGTGACAATTGCAATCTTGAATTGAAACTAAATGAAGTGGATGAATCAGAAGCAATCGGTATTGAAAAATTACTGTCCGATTCATGTGATACGATTTCATTGATCCCGGAGAATAATGAGAGAATCCAAAGAAGGGACGACAATGCAGGATAAAATTGAAGTTTTTGGAAAAGGGTCCCTGATCCAGCATGGTAAGACGAACGATAGGGTGTATTTAATGAAAATGGAGAAAAATGATTTTCCGGGAGTTATTGAGTACATACAAGAACTTGCAAAGAAAAAATCATATTCAAAACTTTTTTGCAAGGTGCCTTCATGGGCCGTACCTGCTTTTGTCGCCGAAGGATTTATTGCTGAAGCCTTTATTCCTTTGTTTTACCGGAAACAGATCGATGTTTTCTTTCTTTCCAAGTTTTTAACTTCCGGCAGGTTGGTGCACCAGGAGCATAAAAAACTATCGGAACTGGTTCATCTGCTAAGTTCCATACAAGGGATTAAAAAGCCAGTTCAATTAAAAGATAACTATTGTCTTAAATTGCTTACACCGGAGCGTGCAGAAGACATATCGGAATTGTACAAAAGGGTTTTCGTCAGTTATCCGTTTCCCGTTCATGATGCGAAATACATTCGTAATACGATGAAGAAACACATTCAGTATTACGGTATTGAAAAAGATGAACGATTGGTGGCCATGGCTTCAGCAGAAACAGACAGCAAAGGGAAAAATGCTGAAATGACAGATTTTGCCACTATTGAAGAATACCGAAGAAATAACCTGTCCCTCATCCTTCTGGAAGAAATGGAACGCAATATGAGAAGTCAGGGGATCCATACCCTCTATACAATTGCCAGGCTGAATTCACAAGCAATGAACAAAACATTTCTGAGATTCAAATACAAATATGGAGGGATCCTTGTCAATAATACGAACATCTCCGGCAACATTGAAAGTATGGTTGTCTATTATAAACACATTTGATATATGACAGATTCTGTTATTATACCTGCCAAGATTATAATTTGAAATTCAAACACGATCATCGAATAATTGCTAATGCAAATAATTAAATCAATATTGTTTTTGTTTGTTCTTCTGAATCCGTTTCTTATTGTTGTTTATCTGATCGATATAATAAAAAACAAATCGTTGCGGATATTCAGGGATATCCTGTTGCGGGCAGGACTGATCAGTTTTGTTGTATTCTCCGTATTTGCCGTGCTCGGTGATGCAGTATTCACACATGTACTAAATGCCAGTTTTGCTTCCTTTCAGATCTTCGGAGGAATTATCTTTCTTTTGATAGGGATTCAATTCATTTTTAAAGGCGGAGTGGCAATTGAAATTCTGAGGGGGGAATCGAGACATATTGCCGGGGCTGTAGCAATGCCTATTCTGATCGGCCCGGGCACATTAACATACAGTGTGATCATCGGCCAGAAACTTGACCGGTTCAATGCCATAGTATCCATTGGTATAACGGTCTTCCTGTGTATAATCATTATTTATTTACTGAAAATACTGTATGATCATATTCATTTGAAAAAAGAAGAGCTTGTTGAACAATACATTGATATTGCCGGCAGGGTTACGGCTTTTATTATTGGTACAATTTCAATAGAAATGATAATGAGCGGAATTATCTTCTGGATAAACAGGATATAGACTATGCATTGGATCGATCTCACTATTTTTTGTATTTACCTTTTGGGAATGCTGGGGGTTGGCTTTTTCTTCCTGAAAAAAAACAAAACTACCGATGATTATTACGTAGGAGGGAGACAGATGAGCAGTTTGCATATTGGTTTATCTGTTGTGGCAACCGATGTCGGGGGAGGTTTCTCGATAGGGTTGGGAGGATTGGGTTTTATAATGGGATTGTCAGGAAGCTGGCTTTTATTTACCGGTCTGATAGGAGCATGGTTGAGCAGTGTTTTTCTTATTCCGAAAGTATCAAAACTGGCCAGGAGGAAGGGATTTCTCTCTTTCCCCCAGTTTTTAGCCAGTGTTTTTGACAAGCGTGTGGCAATGCTGGCAGGTATAATCTCTGCCATCGGTTATTTGGGATTTACCAGTTCTCAAATCCTGGCAGGGGCTAAATTGGCTTCATCCACATTTTCAGGATTATCTTTAACGAATGCACTTTTAGCAATGGGAGTTATTGCTGTTGGTTATACGGTTCTTGGCGGTCTTAAGGCAGTGATCTATACCGATACGATCCAATGGATCATTTTAATAGCCGGTTTGTTGTTTATAGGACTTCCGGTTTCTTATATCAGTATTGGCGGAATGGAAGTGATCAGGGATACTCTGTGCCCGGAATTTCTGAGTCTGGGAAATGTGTCATGGCAACAAATAGTGAACTGGATGTTTACCATTGTACCCATATGGTTTATTGGCATGACCTTGTATCAAAGAATCTATGCCGCCAGAGACACAAAAACTGCAAAGCGGGGTTGGTTTATAGCCGGACTGTTCGAATATCCAGTAATGGCATTTTTGGGAGTTATACTGGGTATGTTTGCACGTGTGGCATTGGAAAACGGATTGATGCCGGGCTATACTGCGGGGAATATGGACGCAGAGATGGGTTTGCCCGTCTTGTTGAAAACGGTTCTTCCTGTAGGATTGCTGGGCATTGTCTTGTCGGCTTATTTTTCTGCAATAATGTCAACAGCGGATAGCTGTCTGATGGCATCATCGGGAAATATTCTGACCGATCTGTTAAAGAAGCATAACACGGAAAAAAGTCTGAGATATTCACAACTTATCACCCTGATTATTGGAATATTTGCACTGTTTCTGGCAGTGAAGATGGAAAATGTACTGGAACTCATGTTGCTTTCTTATTCATTTATGGTTTCCGGATTGATTGTGCCTGTTCTGGCGGCCTTGTTTACACAGAATGCGGATGCAGATGCTGCTTTGGTCTCAATGATAAGCGGTGGTCTTACTACCTTAGTATTAAAATTGATTAATGTGGATTTACCTTTTGATCTTGATGCTATTCTCTTTGGTATTGCGGTTTCATTTCTGGTTTATATTGTGATTTCAAAATACAAGGAAGCAAGGATCGCATAATGAAGGATATTCATATTATAATAAAAGCTGCTGTATGTGTTTATTTTTATAGCCTGTTGAATTTGTTGGCCTCTTTTTTCAGGAATTTGGCAGCAGCATTGTTAAGTTGTTTTTTCTTCACACGCCACAACCAGTTCCCTGTGTCAGTTGCAGGCAGGTTCATTCTGGCTTTGGATCCCAGACCCAGGACATCCTGCAATGGAATAATGGCAATCCTGGCAACCGAGCGGTATGCAATGCGCAAAAGCACTTTGTGGCAATTCTTGGCATTCACTTTTTTCAGTGTATATTTCTTCAGGTTTTTCTTGCCTCTTTTACCTGCTTCTTCTTTAAACCAGCCTTTCACTGTATTGTTATCATGAGTACCGGTATAGACAACAGAGTTGGTTGTATAATTGTGGGGGGCGTGAACCGACTTGGACATGTCTTTTCCAAATCCGAACTGTACAATATGCATTCCGGGAAGATTATATCTATCGCGGAGATCATATACTGCCTGATCAACATCACCCAGATCTTCTGCAATGAATGGCATATCCGGGAACTCTTTCTGCAAAGCATTCATGAAATCTGTGCCGGGGCCCCTGAGCCATTTTCCGTTAATTGCTGTTTTTTCCAGAGCACTTACTTCCCAATAGGTGGATAACCCTCTGAAATGATCTATTCTCACAAGATCATAAAGTTCCGTATTTTTCCTAATGCGTTGAATCCACCAATCGTATGTATTCGCCTTCAATTCTTTCCAGTTATAAGTCGGCATATCCCATAACTGCCCGTTATCATTAAAATAATCGGGAGGAACACCGGCTACTTTTAACATTTCTTTGTTCTTCTTCAGTTTGAAATACTCAGAATGTGCCCAAACATCAGCACTGTCGTAACTTATATAAATGGGAATGTCACCAATAATTATTATGCCTTTTTCATTGCAATAGTTTTTCAAAACCATCCATTGCTTTAAAAAAAGAAATTGCGCATATTTTTCTGCTTCAATAGACTCGGAGTATTTTTTACATAGTTCTTTCAAAGCATCTTTATCTCTTTGTCTGTATTTGAAATGCCATGTATTCCATTGCTCATTCCCATATTTTTTTCTTAGAGTAACGAATAACGCATAATCGTGTAACCAGTATTCTTCTTTGGCACAGAAAGAATGAAATTCTTCTTTCAGATCAGAATTTGAGTTTGATTTGAATTCATCATAAGCGCTGTCAATAATTTGCTGTTTTATTTGCTCGGCAAAAGCATATTTCACTTTATCAGATGGTCCGGAAGGTACTTCAAATTCATTTTTTTTAAGAAGGTTCTGCTGAACCAGGAGATCAGGATTGATAAACAATGTATTTCCTGCAAAAGCTGAAAGGGGACTATATGGGGAATAAGACATTTTTGAATCAGTCTGATTCAGGGGAAGAATTTGCCAGTATTTCTGTCCTGCTTTTTTTAAGAAATCAACAAATTTGTATGTTTCAGGCCCAAAATCGCCAACCAGGTAATTTCCGGGAAGGGAGGTGATATGAAGAAGAATACCGGCTTTTCTTGATGACTGTTCTGAACTCATCACAGTGAATCGTTTAATTTTCAATGATGATCGCGTATGTAAGGTTAATTCCCATTCTTTTATTAAATAGTAAAGATATACAAGAGAATCATTTTTTCTTGATTGCAAATGTATATTTATGGATCAGATAAATTGTATTTTTGGAAAATGTAAGGTAAAGCACAAAGCCTTTATGAAACTGAACAATTGAGTATGGAAAAATACACAGGACAGGTATTGCCGGGAAGACCTTATCCATTGGGAGCAAACTGGGATGGGAAAGGAGTGAATTTTGCATTATTTAGTGAGCATGCTGCAGCAGTAAAACTTTGCCTCTTTCATGCTCCTGATGAAAAACAGGAATATACACATATTAATTTGACTGAAGTTACGGGTTTTATTTGGCATGCTTATTTGCCAGGTATAAAGCCGGGACAAGTATATGCTTATCGCATGTTTGGAAAATATAAGCCTACAGAGGGCTTTCGTTTCAATCCCCATAAGCTGGTACTGGATCCCTATTCAAAAGCAATTACAGGCAGTATTCAAATCACCGAAGAGATGCTTGGGTACAATCCTGATCCAAAAGACAAAAGGTATCCTTTCAGAAAAGATGTCAGAGACAGTGCCGGAGTAATGTGCAAAAGTGTTGTCATTGACCCCTGGTTTGACTGGGATGGTGACAGGAGACTGGAAATACCTATGCAGGATACTATATTGTATGAGTTACATGTTAAAGGATTTACGGCAAGACACCCTGATATTAAACCCGCTGAAAGAGGAACCTATAAAGCACTTGCTTCATCACCGGCAATTGATTATTTTAAAAAGCTTGGCATAACTACTGTGGAACTTATGCCGGTACAACATTTTGTTCATGATTGGTTTCTTACCGAGAAGGGATTGATCAATTACTGGGGATACAATACGATAGGATATTTTGCACCTCACTCAGAGTACAGTGCTTCAGGTTGTTCGGGACAACAGGTAACAGAGTTTAAGGAAATGGTCAGGACCTTTCATAAAGCCGGTATTGAAGTAATTCTTGATGTCGTATACAATCATACGGGAGAGGGAAATCATCTGGGACCTACAATATGTTTCCGTGGCATTGACAATCATAGTTATTATCGTTTGAATAAAAATTCACAGGATAAATACATGGATTATACCGGAACAGGCAATACACTGAATATGTTGAGTGCTCAGACATTACAAATGGTAATGGATAGTTTGCGTTACTGGGTTACCGAGATGCATGTCGATGGATTCAGGTTTGATCTTGCCTCCACTTTGGCAAGAGGATTGTTTGAGGTTGGTAAATTATCGACCTTTTTGGATACGATTCACCAGGATCCGGTTATTTCCCAGGTAAAACTGATTGCTGAACCATGGGATTTGGGTGAAGGTGGATACCAGGTTGGGAACTTTCCGGTTTTATGGGCCGAGTGGAATGGGAAATACCGTGATTGTGTTCGTAAGTTCTGGAGAGGGGATGAAAGTCAGGTGAAAGAGTTGGCTTATCGTTTGAGTGGCAGCAGCGATTTGTATGAAGATGACGGAAGGCTACCCTCTGCCAGTATTAATTTTATTACTTGTCATGATGGTTTTACACTTCATGATCTGGTAAGTTACAACCAGAAACATAACCGGGCAAATAAGGAAGATAATAAGGATGGAGAGAATAATAATATGAGCTGGAATTCCGGTGTTGAAGGACCAACAACGGATCAGAAAATAATGACGCTCAGAGAACAAAGAAAAAGAAATTTCATAGCCACTCTTTTTTTAAGCCAGGGTGTGCCAATGATCAGCCATGGAGATGAATACGGACGTACTCAAAACGGGAATAATAATGTATATTGTCAGGACAATGAACTATCATGGTTTGACTGGGATTGGGATAAAACCCGGGAACAGTTATTTGAGTATACGCGAAAAATGATAAATATTCGAAAAGGTCAGCCTGTTACACACAAACGAAGGTTTTTCAAGGGCAGGAGAATCCGTGGCAAAGATGTACGGGATATACGGTGGTTAAATACGGAAGGGACGGATATGACCGACAAGCAATGGGACCTGAGTTATATACGTTGTATGGGAATGTTATTGAACGGGGAATTGATCAATGAGGTAAATGAAAGTGGTATTCCTATTAAAGATGATATCTTGTTGCTGATTGTAAACAGTTTTTGGGATGCAATATTTTTTAAACTGCCAAATACAGAGTTGAATCAGACATGGGAAGTTCTTACTGATACCAGCATAAATTTTCAGGACGGAGATAAAGTAAATGATAAAATTGAAATGCCTCCGCGATCACTCATTTTATTAAGGAATTTAAAATAAGAGAAAATGAAGCTCCCCGCTGTGCTCCGTCGCAGAAGCTATGGCGCAAGCGACAAGCAGACGAGGTATCTTCATTTGATTTTTATCAAAACCGCCTCAAAAGGCGGGGTATTTATCCTCGCTCCCGCTTTCAGCGGCATTGTCTGCCTGCCATGCCTTCGGCAGGTGAACCCTCCTGCGGCGGGTGAACCGGCAGGCAGGTTCGACCAGAAAATTTCATTTCGCAAAACTCATGAAATTTAAGTCTCACGAATAAAAAAGAATGTTTAAAAAGTGATCTTTTTAAACATTCTTTAAAGCCTAAAACCTAAAATTTAAAAGAAGGGTATAAGGAAATCTTTTATTGATTCCTGATCAGTTTCTTGTTAAGTTTCTTGATTGCTACCTCAATGGATTCATCGGGTTTAATCGTATTGTATTCACCCCAGTAATCTTCATCTTCGAAAGCAAGCACTTTTTCTGAAAGGACGTCAGTATATTTTACAGCTACCTTATAAGGGAACTTATCTATGTTTTCCTTATCGCGGTCAGTTATAGCCATTTCAAACATAGCGGTAATGTTAGATTTGAACAGCTTTTTATCCCATTTGCTTTTGAAAAGAACTTCAGAACGCACATAATTCAATACCCATTGTCCTTCCATTTCACGGTATTTTACAAGATAGTTACCGCTCAGAACACTCATTTTCATTGATACAGGTTTCTTTTTAACAAGAACTTTTGTAGCCTGATCCAGGCTCTTTTCACTCAGATGAAAATCAATGCTGGTGATCGCAGTCGATTCAACATCAACATAGATTCGTCCTTCATATAGCGGATAATCAACAACTCTTTTCGGAGAGAATTCAACAACATAGTTGTTACGATCATTCGCTTTCACAATTCCTGACAGTTCGAAATGGTATAAAGAGAAAATTTCAGGGTCCAGTATTACTCCCGGGTTTTTCACAATATCAAGGAACATTGCTGTACGCGGACCACCCTGGAACTTCACAAGAACGGTATCCATTTTCTTAACATCTTTACTTTTTCTTCCTTTGTAAATTCTCACCCTGTCGAAATCAAAATTATCCCTGTATCCCGAATTATAAATATCCAGAACAGCTTCTGATATGGCAACATAATTTCTGTTTTGCTTAAGCGTTTCACGATAGAAGGCTGTCTGCATTTCAGGGAAAATGCTGTAATTCTCTTTTTTCTTTAAAATAGCCTGTCGCAGCAATTCCTCAGGGTCAATGTCTCTAATAACAACTTCTTCGATCGGGATCGCATGCTGTTCGAGAGATATTG
>JAFGQO010000135.1 GCA_016935615.1 Bacteroidales bacterium | reverse complement strand
TTCGGTACTTTCAATAGTCAGTTTTCCTTGATTTTTTTCTATAAACTCATGAGCCAACACCAATCCGAATCCTGACCCGGACTCCTGTTCGGTTCCGGGTGTTGTCTTAAAATTTGTATGATTCAAAAGGAGCTGCACTTTTTCAACCGACATGCCAACACCATTGTCAATAACGCGGACAATCGCCTTCTTCTTCTTTCTCTTAGTTACAACAGTAACTTCTCCTTCGCGGGAGGTATATTTAATAGCATTTGTAATTAAATTCCTGATTATTGTATTTAACATATTTTTGTCGGCAAAAACATGGATCCCGGTTTCTATTTTCTCTTTGCACACTATTTTTTTATTTTCTGCCAGTGGTAGTGCAAACTGGATATTCTCCCGGATAATATCATCCAACAGGTAATTCTCCGGTTCGAATAAAATCCTGCCTGTTTGAACCCTGATCCAATTCAATAAGTTCTCCAGCAAATTATGAGAAATTCTGGAAGCTTCAATCATGCTGGCTATCAAATCTATAATCTCTTTTTCATCATAATTTTTATAGTTTTTCAATAGCAATTCCCCAATACTCATAATATTAAAAAACGGTGTTCTGAGATCATGACTGATTACCGAAAGAAGTGTATCTTTTGTATTGTTGAGTTGCTTCAATTCCAATTCCCGGTTCCTCAGTTGCAGGTGTGTCTTCACTCTTGCTGTCAGTTCAGTAGGATTGAAAGGTTTTGTAATATAATCCACTCCTCCAATATCAAAACCCTTGACAATGGCTTCATCATCGGTTTTTGCCGTTAAAAAAATAACCGGTATATCCTTTGATCTTTCCTGGCTTTTGATTTTTGTGCAAACCTCGAACCCATCCATGCCAGGCATCATAATATCAAGCAATATCAAATCAAATGTCCTTGTTTCAATTTGTTTTATTGCTGATTCACCACTTTGAGCAAAAAAAAGGTCATATCCTTCATGGACCAGAAATTTGGCAACAAGTTGAATATTCTTTGCAACATCATCTACAATCAGGATGGAATATTTGCCGGAATGCTGTTCCGGATCAATTTTTTTTAGTTCTTTCATTTATTTTATATAAGATCTCGGGAACTTCAGACATATACTGATTCATCTCTTCAATGTCGAAGTTATCTGAAGCCTTACTGATTTTCTTTGCGAGTTCTTTTAATATTTCAATTCCATATGCCTTTGCCACCTTTTTCAATCGCAAAGCAAATCCTTTTATCTCCAGAAATGAGGAAGTATCAAGTACTATTTTGTAATCTTTCAGCAGGATAGCAATGGTTTCTCTCAATAAACTGACATCCTTAACTGCAAATGATAAATCATCTGCCTTTAGCAAGGATTCCTGCTTTTCATCCAAATCGGTTTCTTTATCATGAAATGGCAGATACTTTTTCAAATGCATCAATAACTCATTTACATCAAAAGGCTTTGATAAAAAAACGTCAAAATACCTGGCTCTCTCATCATCCTCTTCAATTAAATGTATTGCCGATATTCCAATGACAGGAATACTTTTAAGTTCGTTTGAGCTTTTCATGAACTCTGCGACATCAAATCCACTGACTTTTGGTAAATTCAAATCAAGCAAAACCAGATCAGGCTTATTTGTTTTCAATATTTCGATCGCCTCCTTTCCGTCAATGGCTTCGTAGATAATTATTGCATTTCCTTTTATTACTCCTTTTAGTAACTCTCTGTTAGTCTGCACGTCATCAACAATCAATACGCTTGCATCATGAAATCTTATTCTCTTTACTTCGTCTTTAAACTGTTGGAATTCAATTTTTGTAACTGCTTCAACTTGGGGTATTATGATCTTAAAAGTACTTCCTTTTCCCGGAGCACTTTTAAGATGGATGTCTCCTTCCATAAGTTCTACAAGTCTTTGTGTTATTGCCAGTCCAAGTCCCGTTCCACCATATTTCCTGCTGTCCTGTTCATCTTGTTGTTTAAATGCCTCAAAAATACTTTTCTGAAAATTCTTTGCAATCCCAATTCCTGTATCGGTTACATCAATAATAATGTCCATACATGTCTTCTTCCCGGTTATTGTTTTATTCCCCGCGGTTATGCCAACACTGACTTTCCCGTTTTCAGTGAATTTGTATGCATTTCCTATCAGGTTGATCAAAATTTGCCTGATCTTCAACCCATCCAACAGTAAAAGTCCCGGAATATCATTCGATACAGTAGTATGATACACAATTTTCTTTTGTTTCATTTTCAACCAGAAAATGTCTTTCATTTCATCAAGAAGAGCACGAATATTCACATATTCGGGTTTCAATGACAATTTCCCGGCTTCAATTTTTGAAAGATCCAAAACATCCTGAATTAGATCAAGCAGAGTAATACTGCTTGATTTAATGGAGTTAATATAGTTTTCAAGATGAGGTTGATTTACTTCCTGAGCCAGAAGTTCACTAAAACCAATGATCGCATTGATCGGGGTTCTTATTTCATGAGAAATATTTGCTAAAAAGGAACTTTTTGCATCATTTGCCTTTTCAGCTGCTACCCAGGCTCTTTTAAGTTCTCCCTCAGATTTTTTCTGCTTGGTAATATCGCGTAAAATTACCAGCAATTCGTCATCTCCGCTAACGATTAATCGTGCTTCTTCAAAAACCTCCTCTCCTTTCCTGGAAAATGAATAACTGAAAGTTATAATTTCTCTTGTATCAAAAGCAGATTGAACATAACTCCGGAATTTTTTACTAAGTGGTTTGGGCATAATATCAATGAACTTTTTCCCAAGCATAACGCTGGCAGGCATTGCCAGAGCCGACATGTGGTCTGTATACAAATCCAGAATTTCTCCCTTTTTGTTGATCACAATGATCAAATCAGGGATTATTCTCAATAACGCAAGTTTTTTAGATTCACTTTCAGTAAGTGCAGCTATTGCTTTCTTCCTTCGTGTAACATCTTGTATTATGGTAAATAAAATGGCTTTGTTATTAATATTTACCGGGGTTGGATAGACCTCAACATCTTTTACCCTGCCATTTTTAAGTTTTTGTTTTAAAGGGATCATTTTCCTGGTGCCATCCAATATTTTATCAAGTTTATAATTGACAGTATCGTCGTCGAGTACAGAAAGATTCTGAAAGGTTAACTTTTTTAGTTCCTCCGGGCTATACCCATAATATTCAACTGCTGTTTTATTGGCATCATCAATTTTCCCGGTATCAGGATCCAATAACAATATATTGACATTTGTTTTTTCAAAAAATGACCTGAATTTCTCTTCACTTTCCCGGATAGATTCTTCAGCTTTTTTCCTTTCTGTTATATCTTCCTTTGTGCAAATGAAATGAGAAATTTTACCATTGGTATAAATTGGTGCAATGGTAGCGTCTTCCCAATAATATGATCCATCCTTTTTTTTATTATAGAATTGCCCGGTCCAGATCTCTCCCCGTATAATCGTATCCCATAATTCCTTGTAATATTCATCCGAATGATGCCCCGATTTCAAAACTTTTGGATTCTTACCCTGGACATCTCTCAACCTGTATCCTGTTATTCTTGAAAATGCCGGATTGGCATATTCAATTTCCCCTTCCGGATTAGTAATTATAATACTTCCGGGACTCTGATCAATAGCTGTCTGGAGCAATTGAAGCTGTCTATGTATCAGGACATTTGTCTTTCCATTTTCCGGTTCATCATCACTATCCTTTCTTTGATCGGCTGGAAAATAAGCAACATCTTTTCTGATCAATGACATAGTATTTATTAAATATGCAACAACTGAAACTATAAACAATATAAGGTGGTGAAAAAATACTGATACATCATAGTTATTATCAGCAAAAGTTACCGTCTGTTTATTTGCTATATACATCATTTGAAATATCAGCATCAACAATGCAGCTGCAGTATCCTTAATCCCAAATCTGAAGGCTATCCAAAAAAGCAGAGGCAACAAGAGAAAACTCAACTTATCGTATGCAGTTGTTTCCTGAAATAAAGTAAAAACAAAGACTGAGGTATATAATAAATACATAATTATCCGTCCAGAATGTCTTGCACCTTTCAATACAAATAACTTTTTATTAAAACTTATAATAAGCGGTATGAATACGATTGAGCCAATCAGGTCAGCACCAATCCAGGTTGAA
>JAFGQO010000020.1 GCA_016935615.1 Bacteroidales bacterium | reverse complement strand
TTTGCCTTTTGCCTTTTGCCTTTTGCCTTTTGCCTTTTGCCTTTTGCCTTTTGCCTTTTGCCTTTTGCCTTTTGCCTTTTGCCTTTTAAGACCAGTGACCAGAGACTTGTAACTATTTTTTAGCACTGAGTAAAATGATAAACTTACAGAATATATAAACACCTGAGCCTATGGTATACAATTTTCTGTCAAATCTGGTTGTTTTCTTACACCTGCTTTTTATTCTGTTTGTATGTCTTGGAGCTTTTCTTGTGATAAAATGGCCCCGGATAGTATGGATACATATTCCATTTGCCCTGTGGGGAATTGTTGTGGAATATTTCAATATGCTGTGTCCTCTGACTCCACTTGAAAATTATTTCAGGAAAATGAGTGGCGGCAATACCTATGAAACCGATTTTATCGAACGCTATATCGTACCTCTTATTTATCCTGAAACACTTACCCGCAACCTGCAATTTGTTTTGGGCTCAATTGTAATTGTTCTTAATTTTGCTATATACGGTTTCATTTTGTATAAAAGAATCAAAAAAAGATCAAAAAGTGTTTCAAAAAAAAGCGGCACATAAGACCCAGGGAAAGAACATCAAAAAAGAATTTACTTTTCGCTTTTATGCCGAACTGAATGATTTCCTGTCGCCGGAAAGAAAACAAAAGCCTTTTATGCAGGCATTCAAAACACCGATATCGGTTCGTGAAACCCTTGAATCAATTGGCATTCCTCTTTCCGAAGTAGACATGATACTGGTGAACGAAAAAGCTGTTGATTTTGGATACCAACTCCGGGAAAATGATTTCATCTCCGTATATCCGGTGTTTGAAAGCCTGGACATCACTCCGGTAACAAAAGCAAGAAAAACTCCCTTAAGAGATCCTCGTTTTGTTCTGGATGCACATTTGGGTAAACTGGCAAAATATCTCAGGATGCTGGGTTTCGATACCTTATACAGACCGGATATAGATGATGATGAGATCATCTCGGTGTCAAAAAAGGAACAACGGATCATCCTTACGCGCGATAAGTTGCTGCTTAAATCGAAAGAAGTGAGCCACGGATATTTTGTAAGGGCAATTGATAAGCATGAACAGCTGAACGAGGTGATAAAAAAATTCGATCTTTTTAGCAAATTTAATTCCTTTACCCGCTGCATGACATGCAATGCTGAACTTATCCCAAAAAAGAAGGAAGAAATTGCCGGTAAGATCAATCCGGAAACAGCTCTATTCTTTAATGAATTTTATTATTGCCCTCACTGTGATAAAGTGTTTTGGAAAGGCTCACATTTTGAACGCATGGAAAAATTAATTCTATCATTAATAAAATAGTATCACCCTGGCAAATTATCGGTACTCTGTCAGGGAATGAATGAAAAACATTAATTCCTTGACATATAAGTTTTTATGTTATATTTTTGCATTCGAATTGAAGATAAAAAATGATTTGTGCTTTTGTGGAATACCAAAACATAAATCGACAGGCGAGATTTATATTTGAAGACCGGGTATCTTATTATTTACAGACACAATATTCAGAAGAAGTTAGCTTAATCGTTCTTCCGGTTTGTTTTCCTCAAAATTTAAAGGTAAACTGATGAGAAAAGTTACTGTTAAATAAAAGCTACAATGAAAAATTGAGTTAAACAATTTATTTTTCTGATTGTTACACATAAATAAAAAACGATTCATTGCCGGTATACGTTTGTTAGTCAAATAAAGATAAGGATAAAGGTCACTTAATTATAAATTGCTCATTAAGATAGAAAGATAATAGAAGTTACTGCCTGAATTATTGCCGTTAAAACCAATTGGTATGAAAAAGAAAACAACCCTATGGCTATGCCTTTGTCTGATCATGTATACTTTACATGCACAGGACAAAGTGCCTGGTTCAGATATAAACGATTCTGACAATGGATCTGTTTCTATTGCTTTAAACTCTGATGGATCTCCAAAGGAAAAAATCCATGATATAAAGCCATTACCTCCTGAAAGATCCACAACATCAGGTTTGGAAATATTCACTATCGAAAAAAAGGAGAACATGGATTTTGTATTGAATGCATCTTCAGCGGGAAATGAAGAGTTCGTTGTTCTGGATATTGTGGAATTTGATGGTCTCAGCTATAAGCTTACTGATCTGGATGGCCGTATTCTGGAAGCGAAACAAATTGTAAGTGTTGAGACACCGGTGGAGTTTATTTACCTGATCCCTTCAGAGTATTTTATCGAGGTGTCTTCCGAAACTGAATTGTTACAAAAATTCAGAATAATCAAAAAATAACACTTCATTTTATATTTCTTCTTAATTAACTCAGGGATTTTTCCTTCTGTCCGGAATGAATGGTCTGATATCAATGAACCATTAGTCGTTTTGTCTGATGATCCGCATTGACTCAGAACAAGTAAACTATCCGGTTAATGCATATCTGCTGAACGTGTTCCTCCATACAAGGTTTACGAATGCCTTTGCTTCTCCTTTTCAGGAAGTGATCCTGATCAAAAGCAAGACTACTCAATCTGTGATACCTCCATATGATGATATGTATTCCATAGGTTCGAATTGATCCTCTTATATTCCCGGTAATAAAACGGTCAAAACAACAATCTGTTCAGTTATCATTTGAATCAGGGTGAGAACGAATTATTGCCATAGTAACACGTATTTCAATCAAACTTCAACGAATATCAATGTGTTGTTTCAATCCTTCATGGTTCATCGTAATATTCGGTAAAAATTATACTAAATACAAAAGCGATGAAAACAAGAATAAAATGGATTGCAGCATTTCTTTTTCTCCAGTATAGTTCCTCTTTCAGCCAAAACTTTCAGGAAATTCAGAATTTGTATTCTGCCAATATGGAACCGTATGGATATTTTGGTAACTCAGTATGCATATCAGGTGATTATGCTATTGTTGGTGCACCTTATGAAGATACTGATGTCAATGGGTATAATCCTGTTTCTGGTGCAGGAGCTGCTTATATATACAAACGGCAGGCAAGTACCGGGAACTGGCAACGTGCACAAAAACTAACCAATGCCTACAGATCAGAAGGTGATTATTTCGGATGGTCAGTAAGTATTTCCGGCAGATATGCCATTGTCGGAGCGTATTATGACGATTTAAGCTGGGTTGGTTCCGCATCGGTTTTTGAATGTGACGCAAACGGAAACTGGAATTATGTTCAAAAACTTGTTGCTTCAGATTGGTCGACAGGTGATTGTTTTGGAAACTCGGTATGTATTTGTGGTGAATATGCTATTGTGGGTGCTTATTATAAGAGCCATGATGATCCATCCCGTACCAGAAGCGGAGCTGCTTATATTTTTGAGCGGGATGCTTCAGGCAGGTGGATCGAAAAACAAAAGCTTGAAGCTTCTTATTTTGACAGGTACGATTACTTTGGATGTACAGTAAGTCTGTCGGGAAATTATGCTATTATCGGTGCAAACGGTAAAAACGTTTCCTATAAATCAAGAGCCGGGGCAGCTTACTTATTTCACCGCAACAACGATGGCATCTGGAGTGAAGTACAACAATTAACGGCTCCGGAGGTAGCCTATGATGATCAATTCGGTTCCTCGGTTTGCATATCGGGTAATTATGCTATTGTTGGCGCTTATCATGAAGATGAGGATGCCAGCGAGAATAATACAATAGAAAATGCAGGATCGGCTTACGTCTATGAATTAAAGAATGGATCCCTTGAAATGATGCAAAAGATTGTTGCAGGTGACAGGGCTGCTGTCGATAGTTTTGGCTGTTCGGTCAGTATTTCGGGGAATTATGCCGTTGTCGGAGCATATGCCGAAAATGAAGACAACAACGGAAAAAATACCCTAAATAATGCCGGATCGGCTTACATATATCAATTGGATGCCGCAGGCAACTGGAATGAAGTCCAGAAGATCGTTGCCAATGACAGACAAGCCTTCGATCTGTTTGGAAATTCAGTAAGCATCTCAGGAGATCAGGTCATTGTCGGAGCCTGCAGAAAACAATTGTCCGCGTCTCCTGTTGGTTCGGCATATATTTTTAGGGGTTGTGTAGCATCATCCATTGATGATCCGGATAACATCATCCTGAATGGAGATTTTGGTTCCTGCAACCTGGATCCCTGGTGGCTGTGGGTTGACAACAATGCAGGAGCTTTTGCTGATGCAACGATTCAGAATGGTGTGTGCCTTATACACAACATACAGACCTCTGACTATCCTGAATTCTGGCATATTCAACTTATCCAGCCTTTCAGTGAAGAACAAAAAGCACGACTTGAACCCTATGCTATGTACTCTCTTTCATTCGATGCCTCGGCAGAATCTGTTAACAGGTATACTCATGTTTTTTTCGGTCAGAACGAAGATCCATGGTTAACACAGGTAAACGAAAATATCTGGCTGAATAAAGAAAAACAAACCTTCACTTTCGACTTTACATTGCTTGAAGTTTATTCTGCCATGAGACTTTCATTGGAATTCGGAGAATGGGATTCCAATGTCAGAATTGATAATGTCCGGTTGGTTAAAACAGGTTATGACAGGGATGGTGATCGTATTGAAGATAACATTGACAATTGTCCGGATATAGAAAATCCTGTACAGGATGATGCCGATGGCGATAACATTGGTAACAAATGCGATAACTGTCTATTCGATCCGAATCCTTATCAGGAAGATTCTGACGGCGATAACATAGGAAATGCCTGCGATAACTGTCCGAACACACCAAATGCCAGTCAGCAGGACTCAAATGGGAACGGAATTGGAGACGTATGTGAAACAAGTACAACTCCTGTTTTTGAAAACCAAAACGAAACAGTGTTCAGAATATTTCCAAATCCTGTTTCAGGCATACTTACTATTGAATCCATAGAGGGAACTTCTGTAAGACTTTATGATCAAACAGGCTCACTCATATGGAATAAAATCCTTAAAGACAATGAGACCAGTATTGATGTAAGTAATTTACCTTCCGGCCTCTATATCCTTGCTGTAAGCAATGGAATTCATTCTTCGGTTCAAAAAGTTATTGTTCAATAAAATCCAAAGCCATGAAAATAAAAAAAATTCTTTTCACAATGTCCTGTTTATTTGCATTTATTGTTGCAGTACGATCGCAGGAAGTAATAGCTACTTCAGGTAACTATTTCGAAAACAGCTCCGGATCAGTTGCTTTCACCATTGGTGAACCTGTTACGGCTACTTTAATAAAAGACGACAAGATCCTAACACAGGGATTCCATCAGTCGGAAATTAGCATAGTAACTGAATATATTCTGCCTGCACTGGAGTTTGAAATAACAGCCTTCCCAAATCCTGCAAACGATTATATAATTCTAAAAACAGATCAGTTTGAAGGCCTGCATTATTATCTCTTTACTATGGAAGGCGGGCAAATTCTGGAAGGATTACTGGTTTCAGACCAAACCGAAATCAATTTCTCTCTATTAACACCATCTATGTATTTCCTTAAGGTCATAGAAGGTAATAAAGAACTAAAAACTTTTAAAATCATTAAAAAATAAAGCCATGAAAAACGTTAAATCTCTAATAATTAATTGTATTGTATTGCTGTTTACAGCATACACAATTTGCTCTGCACAGGCACCCGGTAAAATGAATTACCAGGCAGTATTGCGTGATGCTTCCGGAGAGATCCTGAAAAATTCACACGTTACACTTACTATTTTAATTCTTCAGGGAAGTTCTTCCGGTTCTGCTGTCTTTTCAGAGACCCATTCAACTTCTACGAATGCATTTGGGCTTGCAAACCTGGAAATAGGTTCCGAAGACCCCACAGGTTTTGCAGGTATTGATTGGACAGACGGACCCTACTATGTTAAGATCAGGGTTAACGGAACCGAAATGGGAACCAGCGAATTGCTGAGTGTACCTTATGCATTGTACGCGAAAGAAGCAGGAGGTACGGGAAGCAGTGTCTGGTCAGAATCGGGAGACAATATCTATTACAATAACGGAAATGTCGGGATAAATGCATCAGATCCAAAGTCAAAATTAAGTGTCGGTTCAAATGGCAGGTCTAACTCTTCTTTTTTCACCTACAATAATCAACCGGATGGAAAAGGTTTAACCAGCGATGCATCAGGTGAAAGAGGTTATGCTGTTTATGGAGAATCATGGGGATTAAATGGAATGGCTATAGTAGGTCATGCAATGAATTATCATGAAAACAGCAACTTTGGGGGGTATTTTCGGACAGATGGCACCGAAGGAATCGGAGTTTTTGGTTGGGCTACAAATGATGGCCGTAACCGGAATATAGGCGGATGGTTTAATGCACGTGGTGAACTTGGCATTGGTGTTTTAGCCAGTTCTCCATATGTAGGAGGAAATTTTTCAGCAACTGGCGAGAATGCCTACGCAGGAGTTATTGGTTCAGCTTCAAATAATAAGGTTGGCGCAAATTATGGCGGATATTTCACCGCGGATAAATATGGTGTGTATGGTGAAGCATCAAGTACCGAAGTAAGTTTCAATTATGGAGGATATTTTAAGGCATTAGGTGACAATAGTTATGGCGTATATGGTCAGGGAAATGTTAGAGGTGGATGTTTTGTCGCATCAAAAGACAACGGAACTGTTTCCTATGGAGTAATAGGAATTGCAGAAAGTACATCCACAATAAGGAACTATGGTGGTACCTTTACAGCAAAAGGAGTAAATGGTGTGGGTGTAAAAGGTGAAGCAGATAACAGCAAAGGCAAAAACAACTGGGGTGGCTATTTTACAGCAAATGGTACAGGAGGTATAGGTTCTTACAACATTTCATCAGGAATGAATGGTATTGCCGTTAAAGGCGTAGCCACTCAAACTTCCTCTGCGCAGGAATTTAATTATGGTGGATATTTCCAGGCAAACGGGCCGCAAGGTGTTGGAGTTTATGCAAAAGGAAACGGATGGGCAGGATATTTTGACGGGCTTGTAGAGGTTGATGGAGGAGTAGAATCAGATTATGTGGAATGTGGCTCATTAGTAGCTGCAGTTAAATTTTTCCGGATCGATCATCCACTTTATCCCGAAACTCATTATTTATCACATACTTCGGTTGAATCATCTCAAATGATGAATATGTATACAGGGAATGTTGTACTCGATCAGAATGGAAAAGCCTGGGTTGAACTACCGGAATGGTTTGAAGCATTAAATAAGGATTTTACCTATCAGTTAACCTGTATTAATGGATTTGCCCAGGTATACATAGCCAGTGAAATTCAGGATAACAGGTTTAAAATCGCAGGCGGACAGGAAGGATTAAAAGTCTCCTGGCAGGTGACAGGAGTTCGTCATGATAAATATGTTGAGGAACATCCGTTGCAGGTTGAACAGAGAAAAAACAACCAATAAATCAGTTAACGCAATAATTAATCATCTAAAAATTAAGATCATGAAAAGCAAAATTGTAGTATTATTTGTTGGTATCCTTCTTATGAGTGCCGGGTGCAATCATAAAGATGAGCCTGCAGCCGACAGGGACAAATTTTTAGGTACCTATAACGCATCTGAATCCTGTGGTTATGGAGACGATTCATATACCATCGAGATTACCGAATCATCAAAAGCTGAAAATGCCATTAACATTTGCAACTTGTGGGATTGGGATGAAAAAGCATATGCAACCGTTTCCGGGAATTCCCTGATCATTCCCCCACAGACCCTGGATGGTATATCATTTAGCGGATCAGGAAGCATATCTGAAAATACACTGACCATTCATTATACTATTGCGGACTATTATGATGAAGACAATTGTACGGCCAACTGTATAAGAAAATAAGGGGAATTCCTGATAATGACTGTTAGTCAGCTAATGTATACACAAAATGCACTTTCAGGAACAGAGTTGCAACAAATCGGGAAAAAATGGTCAGATATATGGTATTGCCTGAAATGAATACAAAATAAACCCGGACAAACAGTAAAAAAAATGGCAGATAGTTAAGCATTCCTTATAAACTAATGAATTACATTAATTTATAAATAGGATTACTAAATATCAACTGCAATGAAAACAGAAAAAACTATTAATCCTGATAATGACTCTGTTCCTGTATTGTGCAAATAATAAACTGGACCATGCAATTACTAAACAGGAACAGACGAATATCAATACTATGTTTTGTATTCAACGGAATAAGCGTAATATAGTATATAAAAACTGCTATACATAAGTGAATAAAATATAAGTATCAATGAATAATCCTCTAAAAATCAAAAAAAATGAAACATTTATTCTTTCTGACAGTGCTGTTTTGTTTTGCGATAACAAATGCACAACAGCAAAAAGATGTTGTTTATCTTAAAAACGGCAGTATAATTAAAGGTACCATCACTGAAATGAATCCCGGATCCAACCTGAAGATCAAAACCGCAGACGGAAGTTTGTTTGTATTCGAAATGAATGAAATAGAAAAAGTGATCAAGGAAACGGTTACTGAACCCGGGGATGAAAAAACCACTGCTTCTCCTGAACCTTCTGAAAAGGATACGGAGTTAACTCCCGAATCCAAAACCACGAAAACATCATACTCCCAGCGTAATACCGAACTGGGCAAAGTGCACCTGGGATTTCAGCCCGCCGGATTTCTTCAGTTCGGACCGGTTATTGAGCTTGGTTTCAGAGTTGGTAATACCTTTGTCATGGGACCACATTTCAGATATACTGCTTTGGGACTTGCCTATAATGCTGTTAATGATTTTGAGAATACCTTGGTTTGTTTTAGTCTGGGATTTTCTTTTAAGCATTTTCCGGCTGCTCAACAGAAAAATAAATTTTACTATGGTGCCGGACTCGAGTACGAATATGGTGAGTCGGATGATTATGACGACTGGTATGGCAGTCATGCAGGTGTAGTTATCCTTACAAATGCCGGCTACAGATGGAGATTCGGATCAGGATTTTATATTAACCTGGGAGTATATGCAGGAGCTGTAATCAACATTTACGACGAATGGTATGATTATGACGATGAAGATCTGCATGACGATAGCGGATGGACTCAATTCAGCGGCTATGCAGAATTTGGAATAGGAGTTGAATTCTAAGTAAAAAGATCTGATTCGGGGAATGATCCAGTATTCATCTTCTGTTACAAAACAGGATCAGATCGTTTGTAAATCGGTGCAGGATGAAATCACTGCACCGTGGTTTTTCACCTTCTATTCTTCAATGTTGTAGATAATTCCCTCTAGCTTATTGCTAAGATTAATATTATCAATAATGATCTTTTCCGGTACTCTTAATATTACAGGAGCAAAATTCAGTATACCCTTGATTCCTGAAGCAATAAGAATGTTGCACACTTCCTGTGCAACCTGAAAAGGCACGGCGATTATGGCCGTAGTAACATTGTCCTTTTTGATGATCTCTGTGATTTTCTCGGGAGGAAAAATAGGTATGCCATAACTTTTATTTTGTTTTGAAGGATCGATGTCGAAACCAGCCACAATGTGAAGGTTTTTTTTGATGAACCGTTCGTTGTATTGCGACAGGGCCCTGCCAATATTTCCCATGCCAATTATGATAATGTTCTTCTGTGATTCTCCAAAAATGTGGTTCAATGACGCCAGGAGATTGTCAATGTTGTACCCTCCCCTTTTTTTCCCTTTTATACCATAGGCAGAAAAATCTTTTCGCACCTGCACTGCAGTTACTCCTGCCACTTCACCCAGATTATGAGAATAGATAGTACTCACACCCAGTTCTTTAAACCGTAAAAGACACAGTTTATATTGCAATAACCGTTTGATATCATTTCTGACTAAGGCCATTTACTGTTTATTTATAGTACATAATTAATATTCAAACTGAAAGAACCAAATATTATATATTATTCAATAGCAGGCAATTTAAACTAAATTCTTGATTCAATCTTACAAAATTATTGTGCTTTTTTTCACAAAAAATTGATTTACTACGTGAAAAAACGTATTTTTATGTGTTATTGTGATATTTGGTACATTATAACTTAATGTCAAACTTATCAAACCATGAGGAAAACACTTTGTACCGGTGTCTACTTTTCTCACTCAGACAGTAATCATTCTCACCCATTCGATTATCAGGAACTCTATGATGCTGTTGAAATTGTACCTGAAGTAACAAAAATCTGGAATTTCTCAGAAAATCCGGTCCATGATCAGAAGTTTTTTATCGAGGAAATTAAAAAGTTCAATATTGATCGTATCATCATCGCAGGATTCCGGCCAGGATACCTCAAACCATTTTTTGCCAAAGCACTTCAAAAAGCAGGGAAAGCTCCGGAGAATATTCTTTTAACTGATATTTTTCATGGGATCCCGGAAGGAGTGCCTTATAATAAATGGGTGAAAGCAAAACTTCTATGTACGCTGTATGAGGTTCCCTTCGAGGCATCATTACTCGGCGAGCCCAATCCTGTGAATCCGGAAACCTTGATCATAGGCGGCGGAATTGCCGGAATTCAAGCCTCACTCGAGATTGCCAACAGCCATAACAAAGTGTATCTTATCGAAAAAACCGGAACCATAGGCGGTCACATGGCCATGTTCGATAAAACTTTCCCCACACTCGACTGTGCTGCCTGTATTCTCACTCCTAAGATGGTCGACGTCAGTCAGCATCCGTATATCGAACTTCTGACCTATTCTGAAATAGCCGATGTTTCCGGTGCTCCAGGTAATTATAAAGTTAAAATCCTGAAAAAAGCCAGAAGGGTAGATATTACAACCTGCACTGGTTGTGGTATATGCACCGAAAAATGCCCGACATCCGTGAAAAGCGAATTCGATTCAGGAGCAAGCTTACGAAAAGCAATTTATATTCCGTTTCCTCAGGCTGTCCCCAATAAGTATCTTATCGATGCCGATTCCTGCCGGTACGTACAAACCGGGAAATGTGGCATTTGTGTTAAGTTTTGTCCTGTTGAGAATTGTATAAACCTGGATGAACAAGATCAGGAAATAGAAATAACAGTCGGTAATATAGTTGTTGCTACAGGATTCAAACCATTCGATGCCGGACGCATGGAACAGTATGGTTATGGAAAATATCCGAATGTCATCACTTCGCTTGAACTTGAACGTCTTGTAAACGCTTCCGGACCAACAGGAGGCAATATTGTATTTCGTTCGCAGGACAAAAAAGGAAACTGGATTTTTAATGCTGACAGCCCGGTGCCCAAAAGTATAGCGCTCATCCATTGCATTGGCAGCCGTGACGAAAACTACAATAAGTATTGCTCCCGTGTATGTTGCATGTATTCGCTAAAACTTGCTCACCTAATCGGCGAAAAATTGCCTGAAACCAAGGTATACGAGTATTACATCGATATGCGTGCTTTCGGTAAAGGTTACGAAGAATTCTATAATCGTATCAAGGAGGAAGGCATACATCTTATCAGAGGGAAAACGGCAAAAATCAAAGAACAAGATGATCGGCTTATTCTCCGGACAGAAGATATTGAGCACAGAAAGATACTGGAACAATCAGTTGATATGGTTGTATTGTCAGTTGGCCTTGAGCCCGGTTCCGATGCAGAAAAACTTGCATCAATACTGGGAATTCAACGTTCCGATAATGGCTGGTTTAAAGAATCTGATGCATTAAGCAATACCAACAACACACTAAGTGGAGGTATTTTACTTGCAGGTACATGCCAGGGACCAAAGGATATACCCGATTCCGTTGTGCAGGGTTCTGCTGCAGCATTGAGTGTTATACAGAGCATTCAACAAGATAGTGTTTCTCAAAGCCTTAGGAATATTCCGCTGGAAACTATCAAGCAGAAAGCTATGGAATTATCACCCCTAAACGGAGAATAGACAATGAACCGCGTTGATCCTAACTTCAAAGAAAAGCTTAAGCCATTTGGCATTGGCAACTGGAACGAATGTTACCACTGTGGCAATTGTACTGCTACCTGCCCGCATACTGAAGAGGGATTCCTGTTTCCACGAAAAAGTATAAGAACCATTCAAATGGGACTCACTGATAGTATCCATAAAAATGTCGATCCATGGCTCTGTTACTATTGTGGCGATTGCAGTGAATCATGCCCTCGCGATGCAAATCCGGGGGAATTGATGATGGCCTTACGCAGATACCTGACTACAATTTATGACTGGACGGGATTTTCGCGCATATTGTATACTTCTCCTCTCGCTCTTATTATTGCATTTATTATGGTAGCTATTGCTATACTTGGTATGGGATACGTAAAAAATTTCGATATACATTCGGTAATGGAATTTGGGCATCGTTTTGAATTTATTGCCATTCTTTCTGTTGCGGCTATTATACTTTTTCCGAATATCCTGCGTATGTTATGGCTAAACCTGATTAAAGGAAATGATAGAGCTCCTGCTGTTTCATACATATCAGCATTCTGGGATTTGATTTTGCATATGTTCACACAAAAAAATACGCTGAAATGTACGGAAAAAAGACTACGCTGGTTTGAACACTTTATTCTGGTTATTGGCTATCTGATGCTATTATTTACTACGGTTTTCCTCAACTGGTTCGGTACTGATAATATGTGTACAATAATACTTGGATATACCGTAGGAGTAATAACCTTTGTTGTCACATTTCTTTTTATTGTCAGAAGATTAAGACATGAAAGTGAAATAAGCAAATTTTCGCATCCATCTGACTGGTTGTTTGTTATCTGGCTTTTTTTAATGGGTCTGACAGCCTTCCTTGTACGCGTTTCAATTGATGCAGGTATTATTGATAATTTTTTATGGTTATATCTTGTACATCTGATAATACTGGCACAATGGGCTGTCCTGATTGTTCCTTTTGGAAAATGGACCCATTTCCTGTATCGTTCCTTCGCTATCTATATTGCAAAAATAAAAAAGGATGCTCTTGTAAAACAACATGAAAAAGAGTCAGTTACTGTCGCAACATAAAAATATTTTCATCATGGAAGAAATAAGAATTGGTGTATATATCTGCTGGTGCGGCTCGAACATAGCAAAAATGATCGATGTTCAGCAAATTGCTATGGAAGCACAAAAACTTCCGGATGTTGTGATGGCTCGTGATTATAAATATATGTGCTCTGATCCCGGCCAGGACACTCTTATTGGCGATATTAAAAAATATAAACTTAACCGGGTTGTTGTAGGAGCCTGTTCACCGCGCATTCACGAACCTACGTTCCGTAAAGCCCTGGAGCAGGCGGACCTGAATCCGTATTATTTTCAAATGGCAAACATTCGTGAACAGGATTCATGGGTACACATTGACAGGGAATATGCTTCATTGAAAGCCTTCTCATTAATAAAAGCAGCTGTTAACCGGGTACACTTTCACGAAGCCCTTGAAAAAAGATTTGTTGATGTTAATCCTGCAACCCTGATCATTGGCGGAGGTATATCAGGAATATCAGCAGCCCTTGAAATTGCCAATGCAGGTAAGCAGGTTTACCTGATTGAAAAATCGGATACCCTTGGTGGTATTACCGCAAAACTGGACCTTACTTTTCCCGACCTGGAAAGTGCGCATCAGATGCTGAATCCCAAAATTGGACAGGTTAACAATCATAAGCTCATCGAAATCTATCTGAATGCGACTGTTGCGGATATAAGCGGTTATGTGGGCAATTTTCAGTCGAAAGTCCTGCAGAATGGACAGGAAAAAGAATTGCTTTTTGGAAACATTATTGTCGCAACAGGTTTGCAGGCTTTTAATCCGGCATCGATAACCGAATATGGATATGGCAAATTACCCGGTGTCATCACTTCACTCGAGCTGGAAAAAATGCTTATGCAGGGCAATGTGGTTACGCAACAGGGTAAAGAACCTGAAAACATTGCCATTATACACTGTGTCGGTAGCCGGAATTCTAAATACCACCCTTACTGTTCGCGAATGTGCTGCAATACTGCCCTCAAATACAGCAATCAGTTACGATCGATGCTGCCCGATTCGAATATTTATGAGCTTTACGCCGATATGCGCACATATGGAAAGGGATGTGAAGAGTTTTATTCCGAGTCATCGCAACGAAAGATATTGTTTCTGATGTTCGATCAGGAAAACAATCTTCCGAAAATCAGCAGAGCTGCTGAAAAAGATCAGGCAGAGATGATCATCACTATGCATGAAAAACTTTCAGGGGAAGATATAGAAGTACCGGCCGATATGGTAATTCTGATGACAGCTATGGAGGCACAAACCGATGCAAAAGAAATAGCCAGACATTCAGGAATCAGTTTATGCGGGAATGACTTTTTTATTGAAAAACATCCCAAGCTCGATCCGGTAGCCACAACGACTGACGGCGTATATATTGTGGGAAGTTGTCAGAGTCCGAAAAATATTCCAGAAAGTATTACCCAGGCAAAAGCTGCAGGTGCACGTGTGCTTGCCGGTATTGCGGCTGGCAAACTGGAAGTGGAAGCTACTACAGCTCTTATCAATGAAGAAGTTTGTTGCGGATGCCAGACATGTATCATGGTCTGTCCGTATACTGCTATCCATTTTGATGAAGAAAAACATGTATCGGTAATAAATGAGACCCTATGCAAAGGTTGCGGAACCTGCGGATCGACCTGTCCTACCGGAGCAATAAAAAGCCGTCATTTTACCGACACACAAATACTATCGCAAATCGAAGGCTTACTGAAAACTGAAAAAGAACCTATTTAAAAACAATATACTAATGGCATTCGAACCAGCAATAGTCTCATTTCTTTGCAACTGGTGCTCCTACACAGGAGCTGACCTGGCAGGAACATCACGCATACCCTACGCACCAAACCTGCGTACAATACGTATCATGTGTTCAGGTCGCATTGAACCGACATTTGTTCTAAAAGCATTTCGCGAAGGGGCCGATGGAGTACTCATGTGCGGTTGTCATCCGGGAGATTGTCATTACCAGGAAGGCAACTATAAATGCCTCAGAAGGTACCAGCTTTTACAAAAATACCTCGAGCAGATGGGTATTAAAAAAGAAAGAATGCGACTGGAATGGATCAGTGCCAGCGAAGGAAAGCAGTTTGCTGCCCTGGCAAATGAATTTACCGAAACCATAAGAAAGCTGGGGCCCTGTACAGTAAAAGGAGTGATGGAAACACTTACTTAATGTTGAAATGCCTGTCTACAGGCTACATAGGTTTATTTGTTAAATTCCTGAGTTGATTTCGGGTAAACAACTCATATTTGAAAACAAAACATTGAATACAAAACTTTGAACTTTGATAAAAATGTCGAACGAAAAACCAAAACTTAAACTGGCTGTATACTGGGGTGCTGCGTGCGGTGGCTGTTGCGTATCGGTTCTCGATGTCCATGAAAAACTATTCGACGTTGTTGCGGCAGCCGATCTGGTGTTCTGGCCTATTGCACTTGATACAAAATATGCCGATGTGGAAGCTATGGACGATGGTTATATCGATGTCACACTCTTTAATGGTGCCGTGCGAAACAGTGAAAATAAACACATAGCAAAACTTCTCCGGAAAAAAACCAAGATATTGGTTGCATACGGAAGCTGTGCCCATTTAGGAGGAATTCCGGGACTGGCCAATTTTAATAACAGAGAACAAATATTTGAGAGAGTCTATATCAACAGTGAATCGACTGTCAATAAAAAGAAGACCATTCCCCTGACAAGTTTTAAGGTGCCTGAAGGAACACTTACACTTCCCGAGTTTTATAATGATGTCAGGCCTTTGGATCAGGTAGTCGATGTTGATTATTACCTGCCCGGTTGTCCGCCGCAAACCGAACGCCTGGTTGACGTATTTATGGCTATTGTTACCGGGGCAGAATTACCTCCTAACGGATCAGTAGTGGGAGCTTCCGAAAAAACACAGTGCGATGAATGTAAAAGGATAAAAACTGATAAAAAACGTATCAGGGAATTCAAACGTCCCACTGAGGTAATTGACGATGGCGAAACATGCTTCCTGGAGCAGGGTTTGATATGCATGGGTCCGGCTACTCGCTGTGGTTGTGGTTTCCGTTGCATCGAAGGTAACAGCCCCTGCCGGGGATGTTATGGCCCACCGTCAACATCACCTGATCCCGGATCAAAAATGATGTCGGCTATTGCAACTATGATCGATTATGATAAACCTGATGAAATCGCAAAAATTGTAGAACAAATTGAAGACCCTGCAGGTACGTTTTATCGCTTTAGCTTACCCGGATCTATTCTTCGTCGTAAACTTATTGAAAACAATTAGTAATGAAACAATATACCATTGATCCCATAACACGGCTTGAAGGACACGGCAAAATAGAAATATTCTGTGATGACGACGGAGAGGTTGAGAATGTATATTTCCAGGTACCGGAGTTGCGTGGTTTTGAAAAATTCTGTGAAGGCCGCCCTGTTGAAGAACTCTCCCAAATCGTTACAAAAATATGCGGCGTATGTCCGGGGTGTCACCATATGGCTTCCGGGAAAGCCGCCGATGCCGTCTATGGAATAGAGCCGACTCCTACGGCTAAAAAATTACGCGAATTGTTCTACATGGCCCACTTTATTCATAGTCATACTGCACATTTTTATGCTCTTGCAGCACCCGACTTTATCGTTGGTCCCACTGCGAAAAAGGAAGAAAGAAATATCCTGGGTGTAATAGCCAGAGTAGGAAAAGAAACAGGTACGGAAGTTATTAAACAACGGCGGCTGGCACAGGAAATTCAGGCATTGCTCGGAGGGCATCAAACCCATGTTGTGATGAACATACCCGGAGGTGTAAAGAAAGGATTAACAGCAGAACAGCGGGATGACATCGTGGAAAAAGCCAAAGGATTTATTGAATTTTCAAAGTTCTCATTAAAAATCTTTAACGATGTGGTTCTAAGCAACAAGGATTATATTGATCTTATTCTTCATGGACCCTATTCTCTGAAAATCCATTCCATGGGGCTTGTAGATTCGAATAATAAGGTGAATTTCTACGATGGAAAAGTCAGGGTTATCGATACGGAAGGCAAGGAATTATGCAAATATTCTCCCAATGAGTATCTGAATTATGTGGCTGAGAGGGTTGAACCCTGGAGCTACCTGAAATTCCCATACCTGAAACAAAAAGGATGGAACGGATTCAAAGAAGGTGCTCATTCGGGTGTTTATCATGCCACACCCCTCTCACGTCTTAATGCAGCAAATGGAATGGCCACTCCTCTTGCACAGAAAGAATATGAAGGCATGTACAATACCCTGGGTGGTAAACCTGTCCATTCAACCCTGGTCATGCACTGGGCGCGATTGATTGAATTGCTGTATGCTTCGGAGCATTGCCTGGAACTCATTGAAGATCCTGAGATCATAGGAAAAGAGTTACGGAACATGCCTGAAAAGGTAGTTGGTGAAGGTATTGGTATTGTGGAAGCACAGCGAGGTACACTGACACATCATTATTGGACAGACAAAAAAGGGATCGTTACCAGGGTGAACATTATTGTGGGTACCACAAACAACAATGCAGCCATATGCATGTCGCTGAAGAAAGCAGCTCAGAATATCATTAAAAAAGGGGTGGAAGTGACAGACGGTATTCTAAACATGATCGAAATGGCTTTCAGAGCCTATGATCCCTGCTTCTCCTGTGCAACTCATTCACTACCCGGTGAGATGCCTCTGGTCGTGAACTTCAGAAATTCTAAGGGAGAAATAATCAGAACCGTAAAGAGAAAACCTTAACTCTGCTATATGAACCAAAATGAAACAACCCTCATTATAGGATTGGGAAACGAAATCCTGTCTGATGACGGAATAGGAATTAAGCTGGTTCACGATCTGGAGAAACATTTTCGCAAATCCTCTCTCGATTTTAAGAACGCCAGTTGTGGAGGATTGGAAATCATTGAAATGATGGAGGGATATAAATCCGTGATCATGATCGATGCCATTAAAACTTCCAATGGTATACCGGGAAATATCTATCATTTCACACCCGGCAACTTCCGGCAATCGATGCATGTTTCCAATTTTCATGATATTTCTTTTATTACAGCTATGAAATTCGGCAGGGAGTCCGGTCTTAAACTTCCTGATCAGATAGATATAATAGCCATTGAAATAGTTGAGTTCATGACGTTCAGCGACCAATTGTCTTCAACCTTGGAAAAAAAATATCCTGAGCTATTGAAAAAAGTTCAGAAGCTCATGTTAAATATTCTACTGTCAGCAGAAATTGGAATGTTATCCAATGAATTTGCTTTAAACTGAAGATCAGATAATAAATCAACCATCAGAATTCTCTGTTTTTATAAAAATGGCAAAAGCACAGAAAAAAGTTATGTTTTATTAAACGAAAGAGCTTTGATGAAATTGTTATTTTTTATTATCTTTCAAAAAAACTCTGAACATCTTGTTAAGATAGTATCAATTTAAAATTATAGATCATGTATTCAGTAAAAGATATTCTTGAAGAAAAAGGCTATAAAATATATACCATAGGCCCGGAAGCCACAGTATATGAAGCGCTGAAAAAAATGGCCGGGAAGAATATCGGGGCATTGCTGGTTATGAAAGACAACCAGGTTGTCGGAGTATTCTCAGAACGTGATTATGCCAGAAAAATTATCCTGAAAGGAAAATCTTCAAAAGAGTCCATTGTCGGAGATTTATTATCTGAGAGAATATTCTATGTAAAACCGACTGCCACAACTGACGAATGCATGCAAATCATGACAGACCACAGGGTCAGACATCTGCCGGTTATGGATGAGAAAAAGGTCATTGGTATTGTTTCTATTGGTGATATTGTAAATAAGATCATACAAGGCCATACTCATACAATAAAACAACTTGAAGATTACATACTGGGTAAAACTTTACCTTAATTTGTCCGTACCTTTGTAAAATAAAAAGTAACTTAAAGTCCCTTACGGGACTTTATTTTTTTGTTATGAATGTATCGATCATACTTGCTCATCCTTCAAAGAACAGTTTCAATCACGCCATTGCCGGTGCCTGCAGCAAAATCCTTAAAGAGCGGGGACATACGGTGAAGTTGCATGATCTGTACAGAGAAGAATTTGATCCTGTACTTAGTGCCGAAGAAATACCCATGAACAGCAAAACGGATAAAGCAATTGATACCTACTGTAACGAAATCAGAAAATGTGACGGAATCATTGTTATTCATCCGAACTGGTGGGGACAGCCTCCTGCAATTCTTAAGGGGTGGATTGACCGTGTATTCAGACCCGGAATAGCATATGAATTCAGAGATGGAGATAAAGGAGAAGGAGTCCCCGTTGGATTATTAAATGCAAAAGCAGCAATCGTTTTCAATACATCGGATACCAGCAGAGAAAGGGAAGAAAATATTTTTCTCGATCCCCTGGAAACCATCTGGAAAAACTGTATTTTCTATTTATGCGGCATCAAGAATTTCTATCGTAGGATGTTCAGAGTTATGGTTACAAGTACAGAAGAAGAAAGGATATTGTGGTTGAAGGAAGTGGAAGATGTAATGATACGGTATTTCCCTGCGGAAATGATTTAATTTCCACAATAAGCCCTCCGGAAAAGAATTCCGGAGGTTAAATTTCGTTGTATTATCTAAAAGAAATAGTATACGCTCAGAAGGGTCCTGAGATTTACCACTGTTGTTGTACTTGAAGGTATAGAATTCAAATCATAACTGTTTTCATCACCAAAGCTGGCTGCCGTATATTCAAACTCCAAAGCCAGTCTTACTTTATTAATGTTGTATAGTATTCTCGGGGAAATCCGTATCAGGGATTCAATATCGTAACCGAAACCAAATTTCGTATTATCAGCGTCCGACATTTTCTCTTTTGTTCCAAGGTTCTTCAGATACCCTCCGAAAACACCAAACTGGATTTTTTCTCCATGGGTATGTACTTCTCCCCAAAAGGTAATGTTTTTAAACGCTGTATAGGTCCTTTCTCCGGTTAAATCGTTCGTAACTTCCTTCACTGCGAATCCACTTACGGAAAGAACATCGGATATATTTTCACCATAACGTGCCTGCAATTTAATCGTGACAGGTTTTAATTGTATTTTGGTAAATGCCATTGCAGTCATTCCACCCAGCTTTTCATCTACTTTATAGGTGTATGATAAGGTATCATTTACTTCGATCGTGGAAGACAATCGTGGAACGATCGTTTTATATGCTACCCCGGCACCAATTAAAAAGCTTGTTCCGGCATCTTCGTTCTTGGTTTTATAATGAAGTTGCAAATGCATATCAGGTATGTCAGAATTTCTCAGGTACTCTGATGAAGCAGCATTTTTGTCGTTCCAGGTTGAATAATCTCTTTGTGCCAGGGCTGCAAGTATTATTTTAAAATTGCCGACATTCTGGGTAAGCCTTACTTGCGGATTCCGGGCAAAAGATTGCAGAGGAGTACCTGTATTAAAGGAAACTGTACCGGGATAACAATCGGCAACAAACAGAGGATTCCAGTACTGACCTGTCATTAACTCTGTAGTTTTCCAGTTGAGCTTAATAAACGCATGTCTTAAACGAAAGAGATTGATGTTTGCATTTGTCTGAGCAAAAAAATCACCTTCAACAAGTGCCGATGTTTTTGCACCAAGAGCGTCAGGTCCGGAAATCTTTCCCGTCAATCTGGATTGAACGGCAAGAAAATTGAAATTTGCCTTTGCATTGATGTCATCGCCGTTTTCATCCTGAACTTCAGCACTGGGCCAGAAAAGAAAGTGCCCTTCACGTGCAGCAGTTACCTGTCTTGTGTCAAAAAAAAAGTCACTTTTTACATATCCTGAGAAGGAAATGCCGAATTTTTTCTCTTCCTGAGTTTCCTGGGCGGAAATATGCACTGCTATAGTGATCAAACAGAGTATAATCAATATTTTTTTCATAGTTACTGAATTTATATTATTTGGCTATAATGATCCTTAATTGTATGGTTCATGAACGGCAAAAGTATACTATCTATACATTAAGTTAATCAATATTTCAATTATCACCTAAAATAATCCCCTTTATAAGCAGTATAAAATAAAAACAGAGTGATTATTCAGGATGGAAGAAAAAGGATTGGGATTTTAATCTTAATTTTAACCAGGAATTATAAACAACGTTTACCAATCTTCTGCCATGAAAAAACCTGGAATTATTGGTGGCCTTGGCCCGGAATCAACGAAATTGTATTATACAGAACTTATCAACAGATACCTGAACAGAACAGGCGGACAGTTTCCAGAAATCGTCATTTACAGTTTGGACATGTCCGAATTTAAAACCTCTCTGGAGAACAATGACCTGGATTCAATAGTTACCTTGTTATCCGGAGCAGTTAATTCACTCGCTGATGCGGGAGCCGATTTTGCTGCAATCACATCCAATACACCCCACATTGTTTTCGATCAGATAAATAAGAATGCAAATATCCCGATGATCAGCATTGTGGAAGAAAGTGCCAGGTATGCTGAAAAAGTGAGCATGAATAAAAAAATCGGATTGCTTGGCACCGGATTCACAATGAAGGCAGATTTTTATCCTGTCCATTTTGCAAAATACGAAATGGAAATTTTTGTTCCCGGCAACGAAGACCAGGACTTTATCCATGAAAAAATATTCTCCGAACTGGCTGTTGGCATTGTGAAGGACAGCACAAAAAAAAGGTTTATTGATATAACAGAATCAATGATCGCTGAAAAAGCAATCGATTCCCTTGTACTTGGCTGTACGGAACTGCCATTGATCTTTGATCAGAACTATTTTGATATTAATTATATCGACACAGCAGATATACATATTAACAGCATTATCGAATATTGTTTGCGGAACACATAATAACAAAGTACTATGAAATCCATTTCTCTGTACTCCGTTGTATTTTTATTTGTCGTCACAGTTTACGCACAAAATCCGATTATCACGCATATGTATACGGCTGATCCGTCGGCTCATGTCTTTGAAGGTAAAATGTACCTCTATCCATCGCACGATCGTGATTCAGCCCGCACATTCGATATGACCGACTGGCATGTTTTTTCGTCAACTGACCTGGTCAACTGGACCGATCATGGAGTGGCTCTTGCATTGAAAAACATCAAATGGGCAGAGAAAGAAGCATGGGCCCCGGATTGTGCGTATTACAAAGGGAAATACTATTTCTACTATCCTACCGACCAGGATTTTATCGGGGTAGCCGTTGGCGAAAATCCTGAAGGACCTTTTACTGATCCGTTGGGGAGCCCCCTGATCACAAGACAAACTCCGGGTGTTAAAGCTACTCGCGATTTAATCGATCCTTGTATATTTGTTGACGATAATGGAGTGTCCTACTTGTTCTTTGGTCAGAATGATGTAAATGCCGTACGATTGAACGATGATATGATTTCTTTTGATGATAGCATAAAAATCATTATGGGTACCGATGAATTCTTTGAAGCTGTGTGGGTTCATAAATATAAGGGTAACTATTATATGTCCTATTCAGGCCGGGCAAATGGCAAAAAGATATACTATGGTATGGCAGATCACCCTCTCGGACCGTACAAATACAAAGGAGTTATCCTGGATGAAGTGAATAGTGGTACAAATCATCACTCGATTGTCGGGTACAAAGGACAATGGTACCTTTTCTACCATAATTCAGATCTGTTCCTGGAAAATGAACCTTCTGATTCCGAAGAACTCCGTTACAGAGGATTCAGAAGATCGGTGTGTGTTGATTACTTATATTACAACGAAGATGGCACAATAAGGGAAGTAATACCGACCAAAGAGGGAATAAGGCCTGCGGTTACAGATTAGTTGCCAGACGCAAGCTTTGCCTCCCGCAGTTATGACACCCCCACCGGCAAGCCTTTGGCTATCAAAGACAGGCAGGTTGCAAGTTTTTCTCAACTCCAGAACGTATGCTATTGTTTCATATTGATTATGCAACCATATCTTAGAATTCCCATCTCATCAACTCATCAATTCAACGATCCTACGATTCAACAGTTACACAATTAAGCAACTCCAGACTCTAAACTCTATGATCAAAACTGAATTCTAAACATTCAACCCACCAATCTTTAACATTTCATGACCAATTTTTATCTCCCTAACATCCCAGAAGATTCAGAGATATCTGAAACAATTTTTAATTTTAACATCAATTCAGAAAAAACGACCCATTATGAAAAAATCAACCACAGCATTCATATTCATGATTTTTTGTCTTCTGAATGCTTTTATACTTTATTCACAGCCAACAAATGGAGAAGACAGCATCATCGTAACAGGTAACTATGTTATGCCGAATTGTCCGGATTGGATTCATAATGCTGTGTTTTACCAGATCTATCCGCAAACGTTTTATGATACCGACGGGGATGGAATTGGTGATTTAAAAGGTATTATCGAAAAGTTGGATTATCTAAAAAGCCTGGGGATTGACGCGATATGGCTCAATCCTTTTTTTGAATCTCCCTTTTGTGATGCCGGTTATGATATTTCCGACTATTATAAAGTAGCTCCGCGATACGGAACCAATGATGATGCAAAGCGATTGTTCGAAGAAGCTCATAAGCGGGAGTTGCGTATCATTTTTGATTATGTTGTGAGTTATTCATCCATTGAACATCCCTGGTTCATTGAATCGGCTAAGCAGGATACCAACAAATACTCGAATTGGTATATCTGGAATGATAATACCTGGAAAAATCCGCCCGATGTCTATAAAGATGCGTTTATAAAAGGATATAGCCGGCGGAACGGACAGTTCATGAGAAATTTCTACTGGTGTCAGCCGGCACTCAATTTTGGTTTTGCCAAACCTGAAGAACCATGGATGCTTCCGGTTGACCATCCTGATATTCTGGCCCTTCGTGCTGAATTAAAAAAGATGCTACGCTTCTGGATGGACATGGGTGCAGATGGTTTCAGGGCTGATATGGCAGGGGCTCTTGTAAAAAATGCTAACATTACAGGAAACGATCAATTCTTTAATGCCAAAGATGAGGCTACAAAACAATTCTGGCAGGAAATACGGGAGATCTTCGATACGGAATATCCTGACGCATTTATGATTGCCGAATGGTCAGGACCGAAAGATGCACTCGACAATGCTTTTCATGCCGATTTTTTTCACTGGTTTGCAGGTTACAATGACCTTTTTCAGAAGGAAAGCTGGCGAATATTGAACGGCTACTCCAAAGGACATAGTTTTTTTGATCAGCAGGGCCAGGGGAATATTAAGAATTTCCTCAACAGTTATATGGAACAATACTCCGCAACAAAATCAATGGGGTATATTGTTATTCCCTTTGGAAACCATGACAATGCCAGAATTAATGTGCAAAGAACACGGAAGGACCTTGAGATGATATATGCTTTCGGAATAACCATGCCGGGCATTCCTTTTATTTATTATGGAAATGAGATCGGCATGCGTCAGTTGTATGGTCTTCCTTATGTTGAAGGTGCTTACAAACCGCGCGCCGGCAACCGTACACCCATGCAATGGGCGCCCGGAAAAAACCTTGGATTTTCCACTGCCGATCCCGAATTGCTGTATTTGCCCATTGACCCTGCTCCTGAAGCTCCAAATGTTGCAGACCAGGAAAAAGATCCAAATTCCCTGTTAAACACGATGCGCAGACTAATTGCTTTAAAAAAGAGTGAACCTGCGCTTGCCGCTTATGCAGAATTTGTTCCCGTATATGCTAAAGAAAATGTGTACCCTTTTATCTATGCACGATCAAACAATGATAATACGATACTTTGTGTTTTTAATCCGGCCAACAGAACAGAAAAGGCGGATTTTACACTGAATATAAAAAGCAAAAGGCTCAGGTTGCTTGCCGGGGATATACTTGAGATATCAAACAGGGGATATCAATACTCCCTTGAAGTCCCTCCTGTAAGTTATGCTGTTTATAAGATCGAATAAACAACACAGATCATCTCAGAAAAATGATTTATGGCTGGCTTTTCCGAACTGAAAAACTAGAATATATCCTCTCCCTTTTCGCGTATTTTCGATTGATTATTACAATCTTTATCCCACTTATATATGTTACCGGCTATTGAGCTGTGTTTAAGCATTGCCTGAGTTATAAAAGAAGTTCACCAAAATGTTTTGAGGTAGTATTATCTGACTATTGTAATGTTAACCACGTCACCTGTATCGGTAACAATGAAGTAATTGCCCATAGGTAATAGATTTCCCGCATTGTTTGTGCCGTCCCAATAGTCAGGTGTTACCAGTTCTTTTATGAGATTGCCATCACGGTTGTATATCTTAACCGAACCTTCGTGCGGTATAAAATACCTGTCTTCTATATCATCGCCATTAGGAGTGAATACAGGATATTCTTCAAGGCATTTTTGAAGGATGGTAATATTTTCCGTATATGTTGCAATGCAATCTCTTTCATCGATCACCTGGAGATCATACAGTCCTTCCGGTACCTCAGACAATGAAGTAATCAGCTGGCCCGTGAGCATATTCCGCAGTCTGTAGCTGTAGTTGCCAATGTAGTTCCTTACTTCGGAAGCAGTAATATCAATACTGCCTTCGTTCCAGCAATCTGCTTCCTCTTTACTGATCTGCGCTGTAACAATCTCAAGTATGTTTACATCTACCTGAACAGTATCATAGGCAGCGCAGCCATATTCATTGACAACTTCAACAAACAGGGTGGTATCTTCAAATACTTCAATTGTTTCACCTGTTACCTGATCAGACCAATATACAATAGTATTGCTTTCCGACACCACATCCGTATGAAGTATAACCCTGTCGCATTCCTGTTGTTCCGTAACATGTATCACAGGTGTTTCAACCACTTCAACATAAACGGTATCAATCGCCTGACATACACCCTGATCAGTTATCACTATATAATATCCGCTTTCTGATAATTCATCTACAGGACCATAAGTTTCACTTCCGTCATAAAACGTAAAATCAACAAGACTTATATCATTCCGTGTATAATCCGATCCTTCACATATCGAAAATGTATCCTCCCGGAGGTCAAGGTATACATTTTCAAGTATTGTTACTTCCATTTGATCCTGCTGCAAACAGTATTCGGTCTCAAAAGTAAGTGTGTAATTTCCGGGATCGCTGCTTTGAGATACAATTGCTCCTTCACTGTCAATGAATAAACCTGGCGGATCAGATATGAAAGTTACCTGTTCTATCGGTATATCAGTTACAGGTAATACTCTCCCGGCTCCTATACAAATCCTTGTTTCCGGATAATCAATATGGTGTAAAGCAGCTTCAAAAGCATCAATAGTCAATATACAATATTCATCAACAGAGTCAATTGAATACTGAACATTGAATGTATTGCAAGATCCTGATAACGAGTAAACAGAAAACTCCAGATTCGTATAATCCGGAGAAACATCGAGATTCCCTCCACCGGACAATTCAATTATATTCGTTGAATCCGGATAATAAATGACAGATTGTCCGTATTGATTATCATCGGAGCCCAGGGTATTCACGGAAATTGTATCACCTGCCTGCAAGGGTGTGCTGTCCAATAAGGGTATGCAGTCGATATGAATATACAGATTTGTATCACAGACAATGGAATCCCCCGGCTGACTATAAGCATGAATAGCAAACCAGCTGAATACTATCAGGAAAACAATATGAAATGTCTTTTTCTTCACTTCCAGTTATTTTTATCATACCAGGTTCATTGATCAATCCTTTCAAATAAATAATATTGTTTAAAACTGTTACCTGAATTCAAGATCCTCAACACGAACCGTATCGCCTGTAAATTTAATGATAATCGCGGTATATAAAACCAAACTTGTTCCCATACTCCGGTTTGCCTTTTAAAAAGGTATCCGGAGAGTCATTAATGACCCTCCGGATACTGGCAGCGATAAATACTACTTAATAACACTAACTCGTCCCCTGATTACATATTCAGGTGAAGAGATCAGGTATATATAGGATCCGGTCTCCAGCTCATTCAGAGGTATCTCAAGCTGGTTATTGCCTGTAGTTGCCATATAGCTTGTTCTTCTTTTCACTGCTTTTCCAAGCATGTTAATAAACTGAACCGTGATCTGGCGGTCGGTATCGCTGAAAAGATCAATCGTCAGTTTATCAGATGCAGGATTAGGAAAAATATTTAAAACCGAAAGTTTTTCTTCCGTTTGGGATGGAATTGCACTGCTTGGATTGCATTGAGCATTATAAATACTATCTCTGTTTTCCCAGGTTACAACAATGGTTTTACACATTTTTGCCGCGCAATTGTCTTCGTAAAACACATCCAGGCAAACATCATAAAATCCCTCATTTGTATATATATGTGCCGCGATCGGATCGACGGAATAATATCCGTCGCCAAAATCCCAGTGATACGACCATGCTTCCTCTTCCAATATGGGCGTAAACATATGCGCTATATCATAGCCCGAACAATCAGGCACCAACAATTCCCAGGTAAAATCAACCGTACATGATGCATTACCGACATTTACAGTCACGCAATACGTATCCTGACATCCTGTTGGTGTATATATTGTAAGACAAACATTATAATATCCCGGCTCAGTAAATATATGCACCGGATTCTTCTCCCCGGAAAATGATCCGTCACCAAATTCCCATGCAGAGCTGAAAGGTTCAGGCGTTGAAAGGTTTTTGAAACCCACGGCATATATTTCATTGCTATAAAGGCTATCATTTGTATACCCATTACCATTTACACTGCTGTAATTGCAGTATTCGAAATAGGCATTGCAAGTCTGAGGATAACCGACAGTAACCATTTCGCAGTAAGTATCCTCACAACCGTCAGGTGAAAATATGGTCAGGCACACTTCATAAGTACCCGGTTCGGGAAATTCATGGAACGGATGCTGCTCTTCTGAAATGGCACTATCACCAAAATCCCAGTGCCATTGAGTGATATTTCCTTCAGACATATCAATGAAATGAAGCAGTGTACTTCCCGGAAAATCGTCTTCAAAAGTGCCTGTGTCAACCGGACAATAGTATCTGAACAATGCCCTGCAATCGACCGTATCTCCAACATAAACAGTTTCGCAATAAGCACTCTGACAACTATCGGAAGTTATGATCGTCAGGCATACATCGTAATTTCCCGGCGCCGGGAACTCATACACGGGATCTTCAATTCCATCGATCACTTCGTTCTTAAATTGCCAGTGCCAGCCGATAACCTTGCCTTCAGACCGGTCATAAAACTGATATACATAAGCCATATAGGGGATCGTATCAGAAGCTGCAGAATCCACAGGATATACAGGAATGCGTTCATATACAAACATAGCCTGACAATACGGGGGACCTGGTATAATCAGTTCATTACAAGCCATATCAAAGCATCCCTCATCCGTAACGATTGTAAGGCATACCGTATTGGTTCCCGGGAAATCGAACGTGAAGAACAGTACCGAATCATTTCCGATGCTGTCTCCATTGATAAGCCATTGCCTTTCGATCACATTTTCTGAAGAAACATCAATAAAGGAATAGCTGTAACCTATAAAACCAGATGAATCGTTGACTGTATAGTCCCACGGGTATATTTCAAATTCTGCCTGACATTCAGGCTCTTCAAACGGCTTACAACAGGTCAGATGAACAAGTAAGCCGATACCGCACTGATTCGATATGGAATCTATTATTTCGAAGCCAAAAACAATACGCAGGCTGTCGTGAAAAAAATCCGGAACAGAATTATCAGCCAGCTGAAGACTGGTTCCATTGTCCATACGGATCTGATATCCGCAACTATCAACTGACAAATCGATTACTGTTCCATAATACATACAATCGTCATCAAAGTCACCAGGTTGTCCACCTGATGCCATAGATGTAAGAAAAAAAATGCCCAGCAATAAAAAAATGCCCGAAGAAGATTTAGTACTTTGTTTAAATTTGGTATACATAATTCGATGTTATTTGATTATTCATATATAATCAAACTACAATCGAACAATGAAAAAGTAACCTTTGGCAGCAATCCTGTCAATCCATAAACAGCAAAGACTTCGCACAGGGTAATTACCGGTACTACAAATGATAAACCAATCCAAGTTCAAGATAATCGGTATTGATCTCAACATCACGAACAGGTGAAAATGCATAGGTAAGATGGATATTCAATTTGCTTTCGGATGAGAGCACATCATTGATCCCGGCACAAATGTTGATCATATTATTATCATGCAATCCGGTTGAAATAAATAACCTCTTATGAATCGTAAGATTTATATTCATATCGAACAACATTTTATGGGTTGTATATTCATCCTTTTCTGTCAACGGGATACACAAGGCCAGGTTGGGGACAACAAGAAAGTCTTCGGAAAAATACCACTTTTTTTCTGCAGTAATATTTATATAGGGAGCCAGCACGGTGATTTCCTCCAGAGGTTTGATCTTACTATTAAAAATCTGATTCACGGAAATACCGGCATGAAAAGAAGAGTTATACAATTGAACTCCAACTGCCGCATCAGGTTTAATATCAGATCCATCACCTGATAAAGGTGTGCCTTTCACCATATAATTCATTCCTCCTATTTGAAATCCCCCGGCAAATCTGATCTGTTTTGTAAGATTTCCATGCCATACATAGATCGCATAAAACCGGCTGCGGTTTAAATATTTACCTTCACGATCGTTGTACAACAACACGCCGATTGTACTAAACGGTTTATTCATTCCATATCCTGACTGGATCCTCATGTTCGCATTAAAATAATACGTTGATATTTTGCTGAAATTACCGAGCATTCTTCGGTTACCCAGTGAAAGCTCAAGCTTTGAATTAGAACCTGCAGTGGATGGATTCAAAAAGGGATAACAATCATAATATTGATTGAACCGTACAGGATATCTGACAACCTGAAACTGGCCATTCAAAACAAAGACATGGCGCAGCAACAAAATAACAATGACTATGTGTTTCCAGATTGCCAAAATAGTAGATTACGCGCTGGTTGAACTGTTTTTCCCCGGAACAATAATTATTCCATACTTTTTTTGATCACCAAAAATAATCAACTTGAATTAATATTGGACAAAAGTTATTTCGCTGATAAAAGAATTTTGACTATTATATGGGAAATGGTTACTTTCCATTTTCATATTTGTAGTATTAAAAAAGCCAGTAATTCCGGAAAACTGAAAACAACGAACTCAGAAATAGTAAACTGTCTTAAAAACGGTTATAATGATCAGGTTTTGGAGCATCTGTATACCGGTGTGTTCCCTAAAGTGAAAGCATATATCCTGTCGAATTCCGGTTCGTGTGATGATGCAATAGATATTTTTCAGGATGCTGTTGTTGTTCTGTGCAAACACATAAAATCAGGCAGGTATAACACAAATTATGAAATAGATGCCTTTTTATACACTGTAAGCAGAAATTTGTGGATCAATAAAGCAAAAAGGGATCTCCGGCAAACTAAGCTGCCTGAAAACTATGAAGAAAAGGAACCATATGATTTTACAGATGACATCATTACCCATGAAAAAGAAAAAACCATTAAACAATTGATTCGTGAACTGGGGAAAAAATGTTATGAATTGCTTTCATATGCTCTTTACCAGAATTTATCCGGAGAGGAAATTTGCAAAAAAATGGGATTTGCCACTGTAAATGCCGTGAAAACACAAAAATACAAATGCAAACAAAAACTGATCAGGATGATTGAAACGAATCCTTCATATAAAGAAGTCCTTGAATAATATGACAAAAGACATAGATAAATATGAACTCATAGAACGGTATCTGACAGGTCAATTGTCGGATGAAGAATTGACTGATCTTGAGCGTCGGATAGAACGTGATCCTGATTTTGCACGTGAATTGGACAGGCACAGGGCAATTTCTTCGATCATTCGGGATGGAGTATTGCTGGAGATCAGGGAAAAAGTGAAAACAATACACAAAAACAAAACATCCTATACCCGTTTACGGAATTCAACAAACAGAATAATAGCCCTGTCTGTTGCAGGTGTATTGATTTTCTTATCCATAATATTCATAAGGAATATCAGAAAAGATCGTAACGACAGGCTGCCCGGAGCACAAGTTATTCCTGTATCAGATACTTCAGTCAGTCAGAATCAAAAAACAGACACTGTTCATAATGGGGCGTTTCAGATAAACAAGAAAAAAGCCGAGCCAATTGTGGATGAAAATGTATATACAAAACCTTCAATACATGGTATTGATAAGATATCCGACAAACATGAAACCGATACAGCACGTGAAGATCAGACAATCAATATCATACCGGTAAAAAAGATGCAGATTACTTACGATTCAACAGATATAACTCCGGGACTTATGCAGGTTGCTGATGATAATGAATCGGACACCGGTCATGGAACAGATAGTGTGGATTGCAACCAGGTAGTGATCTCTGCCAGAGTAGAAACAGAAGAAAGTTGTGAACAAAGACCCACTGGCAGCATACTTATCGTGAAAACATCAATTCAGGGAGGGACCCCGCCGTATAGTGTGTCGATAGACAATGGCAAAAATTTTTATTCATCATTTGTATTTGAAAAATTATATCCCGGGAATTATATGTTGTGGTTGAAAGACAAATACAACTGCATGACAAAAACAGGAAATTACCGTATATCTTCTATCGATTGCGACTATGATTATATCTTTGCGCCTGATGAAGGAGAACTATGGAAAGCACCCAGTTATGGCGATGCAGGTTTGTTAAAGATCTACACCAAACAGGGTAATCTTGTTTTCACAAACCGGATCGGTTACGGTGAGACATATCTGTGGAATGGCATGTCTTTAACTGATAATCCCCTGCCCATGGGAGTATATCGTTTCATCCTTGAACTTGATAACCACGATCCGATTGTTGGCAATGTAACCATTGTCAGATAGCGAACATATTAGTATTATCTTTATAGTGCAAGATCCTGACAATGGAAATCCCGTTGCGCCGGGCAAACAGGTAACCGGTATCTAAAACTCCGTTCTATTGCCTGATAAAAGCCAGTACTTCCATCAGAAAAGCTATGCCTCCGTGGATAAAAACTCCTCCCCAGATATTCCGGCTATACAACGCTATTATACCCAGGATGTATCCACCAAAAACCGAACTTATTGCTTCACCCATAGGTTTGCCAAAATGCAAGACTGCATATGCGGCAGTCATAGGAAGTACAACATTTTTCCCTAAAAGTCTGGATAAGCCGATGACCAGAAACCCTCTGAAAAAGACCTCTGTATTTAGAAAACTTGAGAGGTATACCGTTTCGTACAAAAACATGCTTATTTTTTCAGAAAATCGATAATAATTCGCAAAATGAACACCTCCCGTTCCCTTGTAGGTAGGATAATAATCAATAAAATCGGGTGTAAATGATGCGATAAGAACAAGCGGGGAAACCGTAAGGAACATCAGAAAATAAATACGATAATTAACTTTCCTGAACCGCAATCCATAGATTCCAAAGTTTTCACGTCTGTCGAACATGCATTTCATAATAGCCAGCATTCCCAGGATGGTGATAAAACCATACACATTATATACCAATTCACGACAGAACCTGAATATCTGAGATGGGACAAAGTTCTTCAGAACCTCTGCAATATAAGGAAACACTGAGCGATCAACCGATAGAATAAGGAATCCAAGGATGCTTTTGATCCAAAACTCAGAGGAAAGTAAGAGCTTCCCTTTGCCAAAAAAATAAATGATCAGTAAAACACCAAAATAAGCCTGTGCATGATAACAGAAATAGAAAAGTATACGGATAGGTTTGCCATAATACCTGTCAATGTAACTGTTTTCAATATCAAATATATAGTTTATGGTAATCAGGGTAACAATGAAAAGAGCGATAAAAACATACATTTTTGTATGGTAATACTCTTTATGAAAATCTCTGAAATACCCGAATATTTTTTTCATGACAACTTGAATACAAAATATGCTGTAACCAAAAATTCTAATGTATTGGATGCGACAAGATAAAAATAAATCCTTTGATTGAATCAGCCTTTTTCAAATGAATCATTGAAAGGTAGATTCTCTTTATGAATTCAAGGAGTTGAATTGCTTGCGGATTTCAAAACAAAATGGAGCCTATCCGGTACAATTTTTGTAGTTAACTTTAACACAACCTCAATTCAAACATTATGAAATACTCATTGCTGTTTTTATTGTTTGCAAGCCTCAGCATTCATGTTATATCTCAACCGGTCAGAGTTGTCTCTTACTATGAATGGTCAGATCCAATTGCTTTTCAGTTAAGTCGCAATCCGTTAATTACCGGATACGGAGAATACAGCGATTCACTGTCACAGGTTTATGATGGGATGATCTTCTATGAATATGATGGCGCGTATTATGGAATTGAAAGCTGGGCAGATTACTATTACTGGTATACAAAAAAATACTGGTATTATTTCGATCAACCTGAATTGTATGAATTTTTCTATCTTACTGGAAATGATTATGGAATGGCATCCTATATTGCAGGCAATTATTACAGATGCCATTACTACCCTTCATTGATCTCTTTAAGATTTACAGATCGCAAACCCGAATATAACAGGCTTAGAGATACAAGGTATTTTGCTCAGAGCGATATAGAAGTAAAACGATTGAATAAGGCCCTGGATAATGCGTTTGTAAAAAAGTTGAATTTGTCACAAAAAATGAACTCATCTTGTCAAACACACAACAATTATTCATACACATATAGCACAGCATGTGCTGCCAGTATTGCCGGTAAAGCAGAATATAGAGAGCAAAGAAACAGCCATTCACCTGTTAATCCCTCTGTGAACAGGATCTCATCCGTTATACAGTCATCGGGAACAACAGAACTTGCACGAGTTGCAGAAACATTGAAATAAACAGATAATCAACCTATAGAAGGTTATTCTTTTATTGTAATTGTTCTGCCGAGCTTGTATGCCTGATCCATGAGCTCCCGGTTTTTATTGAGATCTTCATTGACAAGATAAGGCGGTAAACTCATTTTATCATAAAGTTCAACAAGTTCCTCCTTTGTTTTAATCAGGTGGTTTATTACAGCCAGCCTGGTTGCCGTAATAATATGCAATCTGTTTTCCTGACCCAGAACTGTCTTAAAGAAATTGAACAGGTCAATTACCGGAGCAGCTTCCAATGCATTAGAAGAACCCATGGTCAGAATTAAAACAAAATCTTTCTTCCACTTGTTCCAGGGTAAATATTCGAGTTCGGATTCCGTGATCAGGACTTTAACAAAAGAACGGAAGCGATCCAGCAGTCTTTTCATTGGAGCCGTAACATGATGAAAATAAACCGGGGTTGCAAATACCAGCACATCAGCATCAAGAATTTTTTCACTGAGCTGATTCCAGTCATCATTATGTATAGTACAGTGTCCGACAAGATTGCAGCGCAGACAACCACGACAATACTCAAGGTTTAATTCGTGGGTATACACAGAATCGATATATTTTGTATTTGCTTTGGCACCATCTAAAAATCTCTTTAGCAAAATTGCCGTATTTCCGCTTTTTCTGATGCTTCCGTTAAATGCAAGAACGTTTTTCATGAGTACACTAAAGTTCAGAGTCAGGCAATTTCAATAAAAGATGTATCTTTGAAGTAATCGCTGATAAAGCTGATTTTATCTCCTGTAAAATACAGAAGTGTAATTCCACTATTACTATAAGGTTTACCGCTGATATGCTCTCCATCATTTGTCCAGACAGCACATGTTTTATGTTTCTCCTCAATGATATCCGAAACCTGAAATGTTAACCGGTTGTATTTTCTTAAAAGGGCTTTCAGAAAAATTATCACCCTTTTGCTTCCGTCAATGCGTCCTGCTCCCGGAAAATCAAATGAAACATCATCAGTGATATTTTGTTCCAGATCTGAAAAATCACGGGTATTCATGGCATTGAATACAGTCAGTGTCAATTGCCTGATAGAAACTGCATTAGTCATACATCTGTTTTTTAATAAAATATTGCGAAAAATAGTAATTTTTGTTGGTTATAAAACAGAGTACCCCCTCTCCAGACTATTTTGCATGCTTCATTTTATTGAAAACACCCATTATGCGCATCAATAATGAGCTTATAGTATGGGTATATTCATCTGAATTTTATAACCCGTTGATTTGTTTGATCCTAAAACTTTTTCAGATGTATAATCAGCAAGCGTATTTCTTTTTACGCTTATCCTGTCATCCCTGTTAAGAGATACAATCTGCCGGCTATGTTCTTAAAAGATTTCAGCTATGAGATCACAGAATGTTCTTTTAGGGATTCGCGTTTATAAATAGTACACTGCAAGTTATCTATCAGCTGATGCCGGCAAGTTAATCCTATAGGCAGATGTGTATCACAAAATACCTGCCAGCTTTCAGGACTCCAGAAGTTTATATGCCTTGTAGAGGTATCCTTCCTCCCTTCAGGGACAGTAATTATGGCTCCTCCAGAGGGTGCTATAGTATTTATAATATTTGTAAATGCCACATCGGGATGAAGAATATGTTCTAACACCTCAGTGCAAAATATGAAGTCGAATTCATGATTAATTGCATTGAGCAAATTATGATATGAGTACTTTGCCTGTGGAAAAATATCAGCAGCCAGTTTAAGTGCTTCCTTAGAATATTCATAACCATAGTATTCTTTTGCTGAATAATGCCGGCTAAGGTATAAAAGCAGGTTCCCGTTCCCGCATCCCAGATCGGCAACGGATTTACCATTCAGATCAATTTTATTTTCTTTCAGTATTGTTATTACCTTCCTGTAAAATTCATGCGTTGCTGGTGCATCCCAAAGATCTTTACTGGCCGTGTCAGACCAATACCTGTCAATACCTTCTTCCGTATTATGCTGCAGGGTATCAACCGGGGGCATGATCATCCTGTTTTTGCTGACAACATCAAGTCCAAACCAACCAAATAACTTTTTTACAATATATTTTATAAATTCTCTCATTTTCCTGATCCTTTATACCATGATCCATAGCGGAGCTTTATTCTTTTTCCGATCCGACATCAATACATTGAAGAAACTAATCTTCGGCCCAGATGAAGTACTTCCGGTTACTGCAACTTTCAAATACCGGAAACTTGCCTGTCTTTAGGATACTTGACAGAATATACAAACCGAATTTTCTTGGTGTCTCCGGGAGCAAGGTCAACTTTCCAGAGCAAGCGTCCGTAATCTGCATTGAATGTGGCACCACCCGGTTCTTCGAGCTTTACTTCAATCTCTTTGTTCTTTGATATTGGCAGTTGATCAAGGATTTCGAGAGACACAAGTTGATTTTTATTGTTCCGGAGTATGATTTCATATCCTTTCAGTTCTGTTTTGTTTGATCCCACAACTTTTTTCGATGTATAATCTGTCAGCATATTTCTTTTTACACTAATCCTGTCATCCCTGCCAAGAGACACAACAAGCGAATCGCTTGTAACCTCAGGATTCAGATAAGTCTGTCCGATATACATTCCTTCGAAAAAAATATTTGTTTTGCCCGGAAGAAGATTGTACTGATTGTATTCTCCAATCTTAGCCAGAAGAAATACATGCTGATCAAGCTTCGGAACAGTATGGTAATTGTATTTGGCAGGAAGCTCGTACTTGCTGATAGGTACAATATGCTCCTTCCCATCCGAAGGTATACTTTGTTTCACCCTGATCTCATATTCTACCGCCATCTGATTTGAAGTCTGAGTCACCTGATATGGTATTGGCGCTGCCTCACTTTCTCTTTCAAATGCAATTTCCTCGTCAGCTTCCAGGTAAATATTTGAAGAAACAGGAGCCGCTGCACGGGCCTTCTTTTCATATACTCCGTAACCCGTAACAACCGGCTCAAAAAAGTTGATGTACCATGGATTTAAAACAGGCCTATCATTATTGACTGTCGGATTTCCTGTTGATATGACAAGGTCAATGTCATTCCATTCATAGCCTGTTGTCTGGTAAACATTGGCTTTATAAAGCAAATCAATAGGATTGTCTGTCCCCTGGCAGCGGATATCATACACAGGTGACCATCCTGCATTTCTTGAAATGTATGAGAAATTTACTGATATTTTGGTAGCCTGTTCGGCTGAAATATTCAGTACTACCTCTCCCATTTTCTGTCCTCTTTGATATTGAAGATCCTGTAGCTGTTGTTCAATACCTTTTTTCTTCTCTTTCAGATCGCGTAATTCAATATTGTTCTGGTAGCTTTTCTTTTTTATGGTAGTCAGACGGTTTCGGTAAAAATCAGCCAGCTGTGCTATATCAGTTGCCGTAATTTTTTCTTCCTCATTTACTATTTTCTGATTTTCCACAATGAGTTTTTCCTCTCCCAGGTATATTGCCTGTTCGGTATTCAACCAGTCAATTTTATCAGATACCAGAACCAATGAATCTTCCAGTTGTTTAATTCGTTGAGGAAGTTTCCGGTATCCGAGAAAATTTGTCCGCACACTGGCAGATAGTAGTATGGCAGAACCCCTGACATTCACAAGAAGACTATTTGGGTCTATTGTAGAAGTCAATTCATCAAGGATGATCTCCTGGTTACCCGGTGAAATTGTAACAGAGGCTGTTCTACTTATCTTGGCCCCCTGCCGGTAAACTACTACCTGTTTAATCTTAGATTCCACAGCACTTGCTATTGCCATAAAAGATGCAAACAGAATTATTAAAAGGATTTTTAAAGTATTCATGATTGAAAGTTTTTGTTAAAATGAAGTTACAGAGTAAATTTCAACAATTAATTGATAAAAATAAAGCTTTACTTAGTGTATGTTCATTACCAATTAGTTTTCAGGCTTATTTTATTAGGAACAGAGACAATGGGATCGCTTAAAATGGAAAATATATCCTGAAAATTCAATTGTACATTTAAAGATTTCCGATATCCTTTCCGGTATTAATAAAGACAATTATGATAATCTGTATTATCTTTTTTTTCATGAATATTTTTTGTAATTTGTTAATAGTCTGCCTAAATTGTTTTACCATGATTCCCTCCATCAAACGTAAAGAATGGCGTGAATTGTTATTGAGAGAGGACACTCCCTATTTGACCAGTCATTCATTCAGGTTGAAAATGAATACAACAAAAAGAAAGATCAAATCAGGATTGATTTCCCGGGAACAAGGCATCAGAGAATTGTACAATGAATGCAGGAAAAATTATGATTTATATAGAAGTGACCTTCACCGGATTTTTGGTATCTAGCCAAAATTAACCTGCCTCTCTGCGATGAGAGGTTGACCTGAATAAAGAAAAAACCCCAATACCAAGCCAAACAAAATTCAGTGTTGCAGGAGGGATTGCCTGATGATAGATCGTATTTACGATCAGGAGCAAACTCCCGAAAATGTTTAACATTTGATACAGACGGGAGTTGCCTGATATTTTTCGGGCTGATAACAATCCATATGCCAGCAATATGACAAATGATCCGGCCCATCCTGCAATTTCAACCAATACATTCATAGTTGTTCTGACTTGTTGTTTCCCATTTAGTGATTTATATTTTTACAATTAAAAAAGACTGTCTAAAAAGTCATAAATTCAAGAAAATGCCACAAAGACCCCAAGATTTAAAAATCACAAAATTTTGATTATCAGAACATTATTACTTTGTGGATCTTTGTGTCTTAGTGATTTAGTGGCATGAAATTAACTTTTTGGACAGCCTCAGTATTTTTAATTTACTTCATTGCACGAACTACAATTCGTATTCAATACCTGTGCTGATTATATGAGATGTCAGCGGATTGTTTTCGTAATATTCCTGCTGGTATTTGTATTGCAGGTTGATATTGATATCCTTTGTTAAACGATATTGAAGACCTGCAGTAATTCTCAACTTCTGCTGGTAATTGTTCCACCTTGGTCTGATGGTATAAAACATTTCCGCCGATGCCATGGGAGCTATATCCCAGCCTTTTCTCCTGTATTTAAAACTGATCTTATGCCTGTGAACCGACTCGGGTATCTTTCCCTCTTCATCCCTGGAAATATTCGTGTATTCACTATGGTACATAGCCCTGTAAGCCATTCTCAATCGCTCAATGCGGCAATCCAGTTCCGTATAAATGCCAAATCGGTTCAAGTTTCTTGTTATATCCTCTCTTTTATAGTTTATCTCATGCCTGTATTCAAGGCCAAAACGTAAAAACTTGGTAACGGGAACAGATAAATCCGCAGTTGCAAGAAAACTTTCCAGGCGGGTACTGTTATCCCAAAGTCTGATTTCAGGAGCTACAGAAAAATCTACCAGGTTAAACAGTTCGCCTTCAAGTTCAAGATCCCACCAGGTTCGAAAATCTTCTTCCTGGCCCATGGCAAAAACCGGAAGTAACAAAAAAATGAAAAACGAAAAACTTCTTCTAAACATCGCAGAATCTGTTACTATTTAAGGACAATGATATCCGGAACCTCAACGGTTTGATTTTTAGCAGTAATTTCAACCTGCCGTATCACAGGAATTTCTTCTGATGTTAAATCATAATTCTTTGTTGAATCTTTTGAATAAGCAAAAACGGTATAACTTCCTTCTCTCAAATAATTAAATTCGTATACTCCATTATAATTGGTTTCAAACTTATCTCCATACACCGCATCATCACCATAAATAATAAAAACATCTTCTTTTGCTCCGGGATAATCAGGAACTTTCTGAATTGTAAAATCACGGTTGTATTCCCTGATTATTACTTTACCCCGTATTGTTGAAGTTCCTCCTTTGCCCGGATCTTTCTCACAAGCAGTAAATCCTATACCAAGAAAAAGGATAAGAAAAAAAGTAGTAATAGTTTTCATCGATTCTTATTATTTAAGTATTAATAATTTAATTGTCTCAACATTGTTCTTATCGGAAAGACGAACAGTATATATACCGTTCCCGGAATGTTCATTGTATTGATTGTTCCCGTACCAATCAATATAATAAGTCCCGCCGGTGAGATATTCATCCACAAGAACGTCAACCAGTCTTCCGTTTATATCAAAAATCTCCAGACGATAATTTCCGTCCAAATATACATTAAATTGAATTGTGGTAAAATCCCTGAACGGATTTGGGAAACATTCAAATGATGAAGTTAAGGGATCTGGTATTTTTGGTTCTTCATGATACAATACTCCTGTATTTGGTTCACAGGGAGTTCCTCCTATTCCAACCGCCTGCCAGTTTTCACCTTTTGTATTATCGGACGAAGGATGTATTAACTCAATGGTTGCCCCGGTTCCATTGGCATTTTCAGGCCACGGGGAATAAATATAATAATCAACAGCATCCATAAGGTAACCTTCATCGTCATACAACCGAATCATATCGCCATTGCTGCTCAGGCCAAAAGGCATATCTCCCACAGAATTCTGCCGGTTGGGATAATATGTGCGAAAAGCTTCCAGATCCCGACAAATCACCAGATAATCATTAGGTGCCATTGTCATAGATGGGAAGTAATACCCGTCATCCGGCCCTGTATCACTTAACAGCCAACCGTTCAAATTCACTGTTGCCTGTCCGTTGTTTACGATTTCTATCCAATCCTTGGTGTCAAGATTCGGTGCAGAATTGTAATTGATTTCGTTGATAACAACAGAAATATCTGAACTTCCTGCTTCTTCAAAGACAGCAGTAAAACTACCACCGGCAGACATGTCATAGTTAATGCTGATACTCGTTGAGTTCAATGTTCCTTCCCATCTGACAAATTTATACCCTTCCTTTGGGATAGCTGTCATTCTGATGGGAACATCTTCAAAATATATTCCTGAGAACGGATAATCTTTAGGATAGATTGAATTCAACCTTACTTTTCCGGCATCGCTGTCTGATACATCAATAGTGATTTGTAGTTCATTTCCCAGGTTGAATACACTCTGCATATGTGCACGTGAATAATCAGGTCTTCTCAGGGCAAAGGTTTTTTTATCTTCAATTTTCGAACTCCAGTTGTTATATGAACCCCACCAGCGGTTGAAATGATACACAATTTCACTGCCAAATAAATCTTTTAATGAATCCAGCTGGGCAATAGCAACAGATGGTGAAAAGTCCAGGTTAAGCCTGTCGCAATATTGATTGATAAAATTGTACCTGAATCCGATATTGGTAACCATCCTCCGTAAAAATAAGGTAGACCACGAAGGATTTGGCCAACCGGATCCGTTTGGCTCTAAAGCAAATTCCAGAGTATTCAATGCATAATCGTTTACATCCCAGATCCCATAACCAAAATCGGTATCAAATAATATCCATCTCCATTTGCTTTCAACAGAACCGGTATTCCAGAATTTGATATTATTTCCCGGCCAGTCACGATTGTTAATATAGATCTGTGTTAATTGATACTGGATGAAATTATCAATATCGATTTTATCTGCAACCCATGCATAAACACTGTTGTCGTAAAGTGAAGAATGTGAATTCAGATAATTGATGATTTCAAGGTAATCCGTGTTGTCTCCGAAAATTATATCTCCGGCATTTTCAAGCAGATTGACAGAAGCAGGGTCTACATGATGGTTTTCCGCTACAAAATGTTCATTTACCTTTTCCCTGATGTTCAGAATTCCCCAATACTCACCATTCAAATAAAACACAGATGGCTGAAAAGCTTGTCTGTCGGTATTCATTTTGCTGGTCAGTCCGGTCATAAATCCATCATGAAACTGTAGTCCCATGTTATCATTGCCTGAGTTTCGCAATACAAGAGCTTCAAATTTCTCAATGGGCTTGTCTGCAAAGAATTTATATTCAAAGGAACCTTTGCCATACTGACTCCTTGCAAAAAGGGACATGGATTTCTGGTCACTTCCGCGCGACCAGCCACCAAATATTTTTGCGCCTGCTCCCTGATCAATTTTTTTTTCTCCTGAAACATCGTACAATTCAAAATGAACCGGTTTTTCCCAATCCTGCCAAAAATTGGCTCCAAAATAAGGATAATCGGGTTCGGCATTCGGCCCTAGAACATAGATTCCCGTAAACTCATCCCACAAATTATCAGGCTCAGTGGATACACAGATAATGGGAAAATCGTGATCAAGTTCTGTTGCATAGGTATTTGTAACCACCGGACCGGGCAAACTTAAAGGATCCAGCACTCTTGCCCGTAAAACTGCACTGGTATTTATCTGTAGAGGTACTGTATAAAGGTTGTCATCCGATCCCGGTATAGAACCGTCAAGGGTATAATAAATAGGATCTGAGGGATCGCTTGAGGAAAGTGATACGGTTGTGCCTCCCAAATGCTTTCCACCAATAACAGAAAATACAACTGTATCTCCGGTTTGCTGATCGACTCCCTCTGTATTGTTCGGTCCCTTCGGGGTAGGTTCTCCGAAATAGAACCAGTTTTCCGTTCCATCCGGTTTTCTTCCGTATGAAACATCGCTAAGCAGCAGGGTAGCACCTACGGAATCAACCAGTACACCCAAAGGATCAAACAAATAAAAACTCTCACCATCGGCTTTCAATTTAAAATTGGTATGCAAACCTTCGTTCGGAAATGATAAATACGGAGATATCTGCTCGGTATGCCCTGAACCGAACCTTCCGACAGACAGGAAAGGGATCAGAGACATATCCGAAGAAGTAAGACTAACATTGTGCCCCTGGATGGCTATTGCATTAGTACCCTCAACTAAAATCGTCTGGGGATCAGTAATTTCATGATATTCAGGAGAGCCTCCCTGATACATTTCCGCTTCATGCAACAAGTCATTTGTTCCCTGATCAAACGGAATTTCTTCTCCCGGATTGCCAAGATTCATCCTTGCAATTTCGTGTCCATTCACATAGGCAACAAATCCATCGTCATAATCAATGTGCAATATCAGTTTTTGAATGCTCGACAGGTCAGTAATATCAAACTCCTTCCTGATAAAAACACTCAATGTAGTTGGAATCACTGTGTTGTCGTCCCCATCCTCATACCCAAAACCACTGCTCCCTGTATTCCATGAAGACGCATCATATCCTGCATAGCGCCAGCCTGTCCCTATTTCCGAATCAGGAACTATATATTTCCATGTATCTCCCCAGTCTATTAAGGTTTGGTAGGTCAACCCTATTTCTTTCCTGTCTTTCCCCGAAGCAAATACTAACAAATATTCACCTGAATTGAAGGAGTATTCCGGAAATGTCCATTTATCAGTAATCAGAATCTCATCTGAAAGTGCATATCCTACGATGTCAATCGGAACCGAACCTGAATTGTATATTTCTATCCAGTCAGAGTATTCATTATCTTCATCAACAATTCCGTTCACATTTGATGAAAGAAACTCATTAATGAATATTTGTGCGTTGATACAATAAGAATACCAAATCATTAAAATGAGAAACAGTACACGCATGGTCAAATATAAAGAATAATTAAATTTTTATTAATAATCCTACGTAAAGGATTCTATTTTGTTATTTATTTTAGGTATGATTTTTGTTTCTCAATAAAAAAACAATTAGTTTTGGTAACTTTTAAAAGGAATTAACCGTATTTACTGAACAAATAACAAGATTAAGAATTGATTTTGCAATAAAGGAAGATGAAGAAGAAGATCAAAGGTTGGGCTGAGCGCAAGTTTGTATCCCCTATCAAAAAAGCAATCAAAGAAGGAATATCCATAGAACGTTTATCTGTTTCATTGGCATTGGGCATAACTGTTGGTTTAATTCCTTTATACGGAACTACTACTGTTATTGTGGGATTAATTGCTCTCTCACTCAGGTTAAATTTCGTTGCCATGCAGATTGCTCATTACATTGTTCATCCTATTCAGATAGCCCTTCTTATACCTTTCCTGAAAATGGGTGACACTTTGTTAAAAGGAAACGAAGTTAGTTTTACTGTTCATCAATATATCCAACTTTTTAAAACCGATTTCTGGGGTACTCTTAAAGATCTTTGGCTGGTGAATTTATCCGCCGTTGGAATCTGGTTGATTCTTTCTGTGCCTCTTTTTCTGGCCTTGTATTATCTATTGGTTTATACGATCCGGAGATATAAGCCTATATTGAATTACTCCCGTGTCTGAACAGATTCAGTAATTTTTCTTCCTCACGTTCCCAGCATAGTTCACGTGCTGCCAGTTCCAAATTTGTATTGTAATAACCGCTTGCCAGCTCATTGTTAATCATATCATTTAGTATAACAGCCAATTTTTCCGGACTTCTGTCATATATGACTTTCCCAACATCGTATTTTTCAACAACTTCTTTCATCTCAACCAAATCAGAAATTACTACCGGAATCCGTGCCTGCAGGTAATCAAATAGTTTATTAGGCAATGCATACTGATAATTCAGTCCCAGATTTTCCTCAAGGGAAATTCCAATATCCGCCTGAGATGTATACTCCCATATATTCTCCAGGCATACACGTCCCAGAAAATCTATTCTATCTGTCAGTTTTAATGTATTGGTAAGTTGTATCAGCTTATTTTCAATATCTCCTTTCCCTAAAAGCCAGAGTCTCGCATTAGTCAAATACTGCATGCTTTGTATCAGCAATTCAAGGCCTCTCCCGAGATTCAGCACTCCCTGGTAAATGATCACTGTCTCAGACGAAGAATTGTCTTCTTTTTCGAATTCATGATCATACCTGAACCGGGCCAAATTTCTGATCACATGGAATGTGATGCCGTACTTTTGGTGATAATGATTCGCTATGGACTGACAAACTGTAAAACCAAACTTGATTCTTTTCAAAAGAAAATTTTCAAGTAGTAACCATATTTTTTTTATTAATGGCCTGTGAACCAATTCAGGAACTTCAGAAAATAATTCATGGCTATCAAATATGAGCTTTTTCCTTTTCAAAACAGAAACCAGATAACATGGAAGCAATGTATCCAAATCATTGGACAGTATTATCTGCCCGCTGAAACCCAAAAGATAAAAAAAGAGTCTGAGGTTCAGGTTGACATAAAAAAGAGGCCCCTTGTTTATTAATAATCGAAGTCGCTTTGTATGATATGATCGTTCATTTAAAGAAAGTGAATCTCTCAGCTGTCTGCCGACAATTGTAACATCATAACCATTCTTGCTGAGAGATGTGGCAATTTTGTGGATCCTGTTATCGGTCACAATATCATTTGAAACAACTGAAATTACACGAATCAAACCGGTAGTATTTTTAATGATAATCTTTAAAATTAAAGACCATAAAACTATTGTATATTTACGACAATTTGAAAAACATGATTGAATTTACACCAAACTTTCCACTCAGACAATATAATACATTCGGGATAGACGTAAAAGCTAAGTATTTTGCCGGGTTTTCATCCCTGGCAGAATTGCATGAGTTGATCGATGACAAACTGTTCATGAAACATCCCAGTTTGATTCTTGGAGGCGGAAGCAATGTATTATTCACAAAAGACTTTGACGGTTTGATAATCCATCCGAAACTGGAAGAAATCAATAGGATTGAAGAGACTAATGAAGAGATTATCCTTAAGGTTGGAAGTGGTATAATTTGGGACAACCTGGTTGAATACGCTGTATTGCATGGATGGGGTGGTTTGGAAAACTTGTCTGCAATACCCGGAAATGTCGGAGCAGCTCCCATACAAAATATTGGAGCCTATGGAGCAGAAATAAAGGACGTCATTGATAAAGTGATTGGCATTGATCTTTCCAACAAGAAGACCTGTACTTTTAAGAATACTGAATGTGAATTTGGTTATCGCAGCAGCATATTTAAAACCAGGCTGAAATCCAAGTTTCTTATAACACATGTTGTATTCAGACTGAAAAAATTCCCTCATTCCCTGATAACCGGTTACGGTGAAATCGAACGGATATTGGAACATGAAAAAGAAAGAACCATATCGGTGATGCGAACTGTGATCTGCAACATAAGAAGCTCCAAATTGCCAGATGTGAAAACAAAAGGCAATGCGGGCAGTTATTTTAAAAATCCGGTTGTTGATATAGAAATAATAGAACAACTAAAAAAAAGGATGAAGGATATTCCTGTATATGAAACACCCGAAGGAGATTACAAATTATCTGCTGCCTGGTTAATTGAAAAATCCGGTTGCAAAGGGATCCGTTCCGGAAATGCCGGAACTCATGATCACCAGCCACTTGTATTGATTAACCATGGAAATGCAACCGGGAAAGAAATCCTGGAACTTGCAGATTTTATTAAAGAAAAGGTTTATCAATTGTTTGGTATTGTTCTTGAGCCGGAAGTAAATGTAATCTGAACGAATCATACAATTTGAATTGTATTCACAACAGCATTAATTACAGAAGAAACAATTTCTCTGTTTTCTGCTTCAGCATAAATCCTGATTACAGGCTCTGTACCTGAAGCTCTGATCATAACCCACCGTTCTTTGTCAAGGTAATATTTGTATCCGTCAAGATCTTCTGTTTTGGAAACAGCAAACTCACCAAATTTGGTATACTTCTGTTGCCTGCATTCCTCAATAACTTTGTTCCGGATATTTTTATTCAACTCCAGATCCATCCTTTCATAAGCAAACGTTCCCGTTATTTCATGTACTTCATGCATCAATTCACTGAGCTTTTTCCCCGATTCGGCAAGCCAGCTCCAAATTGTAATCCCAATCCATACACCATCTCTCTCAGGCAGATATGACCCGGTTGCAATTCCTCCGGATTCTTCTCCGGCAGCCAAAACTTCTTCATTTATAATAAAATGAGAAAACTCTCTAAACCCGATTGGTGTGCGAATAACTTTCAAATGATAATGTGAGCATAATTTCTCGAGTTTATGTGTCAGTGAAAAACCTGCAATCACTTTCCCTTTCAGTTTTTTATAGCCTGCCAGATAATGTATTACAAGGAGAAAAACATTATGGCTGTCGATATAAGTTGCATTTTCATCGAACAAAGCTATGCGATCTCCATCTCCATCTACTGCAAGTGCGCAGTCAATATCCTTTTTTTTCAGGATATATTCTTCAAGCAGATGAAGGTTTTTCGGCAAAGGTTCAGGAGAAATTCCCAGAAATGATGGATTGTATTCGCATCGTAACATTCTGATATCAGGCATTAGTTTCTTAAAGGTATTCTGAGCACTTCCATACATCGCATCAAATACAAAACAAAGTTTTGAATTGATTATTTTATCAATATCAAAATGGTCATAAATATTTTTCAGGTAAATCGATTCCAGGTTGATATACTGTATCAAACCTCTCTCAATGAAATAATTCCAGTTCAGCATTTCAAGATCAAATTCATATTCGCTGGAAATCAGGTTTTCAATATCCCTTACATCCGTGTCCGGCATGGGACCTCCAAAATCTGATTTAAGCTTTATCCCATTGTATTCAGCCGAATTATGACTGGCAGTAATCATTACTCCGCAATTGGATTTCAGTTTGACAACTCCTAACGACACCATGGGTGTTGATACAAAATTTTCAGAGATATATACCCTGATGTTTTTCGATGCCAATATTTTTGCAATGGCTTCCATGAACATTTCACCACCGAAACGACTATCATAGCCAATAACTGCAGAAGGATTAGGAAATTTGCCAATAAGCCATCGCGCAAGTCCATAAGCAAATTTCGCTACATTAGCCAGAGTGAAATCTTTTGCTATTACCCCTCTCCAACCATCCGTGCCGAATCTGATTTTATCCATTTATTTTTTCAATAAAAATAAAAATCGGTGTAACATTATGCCATCGAATATGCTATTATTTATTGACAATCTAACGGTATATTCTTCGTTTATTCAGCTCCCGGCGATACAATTCCGCATTTCGGTTATGTTCTTTCAGCGTTTTTGCAAAATTGTGGTATCCTGAAAAATCCGGTTTTGCACAAAAATACAAATAGTTATGTTTCTCATAATTTAAGACTGCATCAATAGAAGAAATTTCAGGAAAACAAATCGGACCGGGAGGCAAACCTTCAAACTTATAGGTATTGTAAGGAGAATCTATTTTATAATGTTTTCTTAAGACACGCTGCATTGAGAAGTTCCCAATTGCATAAATAACTGTAGGATCGGCATGAAGACGTATCCCTTTGTGCAAGCGATTCATATAAACTCCGGCAATTCTGCTTTTTTCATTGTCTTTTCGTGTTTCCTCATTGACGATTGATGCCAGGGTTATCACTTCTTCTTTGGTCAATCCTATCTGTTCTGCCTTGTTTTTTCTCTTCCATGTCCAGAAACTATCGTATTCAGAGAGCATTCTCTGAAATAATGATTCAGCAGAAATATTCCAGTATACCTCGTAAGTGTTGGGGATAAAAATGCATCTGAGAGTATATTTATCAAATCCGTACGACCTGGCTATCGAATCAGAGTTAAAAAATTTCATGATTGAGGGCGAATCAATTTCCAACTGGTCGGAAAGTCGTTTTGCTAATTGCTTCTCGGTACGAAGATTATTGAATGTTAACATAACAGGGTCTTGTCTTCCGGAACGAAGCATATTAATAAATTCATTATTGCTCATCCGGTTTTTCACCTTATAACATCCCGGATTAACATGATTCGGATAATTTTTTTTTCTGGAAGCCCAGGTAAAACTCTGTGAGTTTTTAATGAGTTTCTTTTCGTTGATCAGTTTAAGAACATCCTCATAAGTTGATCCGGTCGGAATATACAAGTATGTATCCTTTTTGTCTTTTGTGTAAATGTTCGGCGCAAAAGCTCTGCGATATAAAGTAAAACCCTTAATGCCGCCTATTAACAATATGATAAGGAGAAAATAACTAACGCGTTTCAACCAAACGTGTTCACTCATAGGAATACCTCTTATGATTAAATAACCTCAATATCAGATTTTTATTACATATAGCTGACCAGCTTCATCACGAACTACTTTTACCTGATCATTTTTATCAATGAAACCGATTTCTGCCTTTGCATCAAATATTTCTCCTTCGATCTTAACTCTTCCTGATGGTCGTAATACAGTATAAGCAATACCTGTTTTGCCTATCATTTCCTTCTGATGCGTGTCAATCCCGATATATCCCTGAGATTTATCCTGTTCTGCCGCCAGAGATATCCCTTTGAAAAAATTTGATGTTCCTACCTTACGGCTAAGCCAAATAGAAAGAAAGAAGGATACAAGAACTGTTATTAAAATCCGGGCAAATACTTTAGCGACTTTTATCAGAGCATCTATCCCTTCAAATTCAAAAACCACATTATCGATAACACTCATTGTAAGACTCACAAGTACCAGCATAATACCTGAAATACCAGCTACTCCAAAGCCCGGAATAACAAAGATCT